>JAKLEG010000261.1 GCA_022703175.1 Myxococcota bacterium
GGTTCGTGCGTTCATCGCTAGATTGGGGTAGCCCCCCCGACGCCGCAACCTACCGCCCCGTCATCTGCTCCAGCTTCTCCGGATAGCGAGCTCCTTCAAGACCGATCCTCGCCGCCGCGTCTTCAAGCTTTTGTAGCTCATCGGCACCAAGCACAATCCTTGCGGCACTGAGATTCTCATCCAGTCGGCTCAGCTTTGTCGTGCCCGGAATCGGCACGATCCAAGGCTTCTGTGCTAATAGCCACGCCAGCGCGATCTGGGCAGGGGTCGCATTTTTGGGTGTGCCGATCGCAGACAGGAGTTCGACCAACGCCTGGTTGGCGCGCCTTGCCTCGGGCGTAAACCGAGGCAGCTGGTTGCGAAAGTCAGTGCCCGCAAACTGTGTACTCGCGTCGATCTTCCCGGTCAGAAAACCACGCCCCAGTGGGCTGTAGGGCACAAAGCCAATGCCAAGTTCCTGCAACGTAGGCAGGACCTCAACCTCCGGACCGCGGGTCCAAAGTGAGTACTCACTTTGAACAGCCGCCACCGGTTGAACCCCATGAGCTCGCCGAATGGTTTTGACACCGGCCTCCGAGAGGCCAAAGTGCCTTACCTTTCCCGCCTGAATCAGCTCCTTAACGGTCCCAGCCACGTCTTCTATCGGCACCTCCAAATCCACGCGGTGCTGATAAAAAAGGTCGATGGCTTCGATTTTAAGGCGTTTGAGTGAGGCCTCAGCCACCTGCTTAATGTGGACCGGACGACTATCCAGTCCCGCTTGCTTACCCTCGGCATCCAACTTAAAGCCAAACTTCGTGGCAATCACCACGCGGTCTCTAACTGGGGCCAGAGCCTCGCCCACCAGTTCCTCATTGGTGAAGGGGCCGTAGACCTCGGCGGTATCAAAGAACGTGACACCCCGATCTACCGCCGCGCGAATCAGCGAAATCATCTCCTTCCTGTCCGCGGGCGGGCCGTAGCCAAAACTCATCCCCATGCAACCGAGCCCCAAGGCCGACACTCCCAGGCCGCTCTTCCCTAACATCCGTTCCTGCATCGTCGTCTCCTGTTTTGTATCGACCTTCGGCCGTGTCAGAGCGCCGCGCGTAGCACTTCAACGATCTCGTCCTTGCTCAGCGACGGACGCCCTGGCAGCCGCCCCTGTCTATCGTGGGCAACATGCAGAGCATCCTCGGCGTAGCGCTGAAGCTGCGACTCACCGATGCCAAGCTCGGCGAGTCGCGTGGGGCAACCAAGGCCGCGCAAGAAGGACTCAAACCGATCGATACCTTCGCGAGCCCGCGCCGCCTCGTTTCCGAAGGTTGCAGGCACCCCCCAAATGCGTTCAGCAAACTGGGCGAACCGCGCCGGTCGATCTCTGGCGGCGAAGCGCATCCAGGCGGGATTCACCACCGCTAACCCTGCACCGTGCGCAACGTCGTGATGAGCCGACAGCACATGTTCAATCATGTGCACCGGAAAAGCCGCGTTTACGCCCACCTGCACCCAGCCGTTCAATGCCACCACCGAAGCCCATTGCACCTGGGCACGAGCTTCCAAGTCTGCGCCATTGGCCACGGCCCTGGGGCCCCACTCCATTGCGGTGATGACCGTACCCTCGGCAAAACGGTCTTGGAGGGGCGTACCATCCACGCCGTTGAAGTATCCTTCGGTCACATGCGTGATCAGGTCGCAGACCCCAAACGCCGTTTGCTGCTTAGGCACGCTCAGTGTCAGCTCTGGATCCACGAGAGCCACCCTGGGATAGAGGCACTCGGCTGACACAAACGACTTCACGATGGTTTTGGCGTTGGTGATCACGGCGCCATCGTTCATCTCGGAGCCAGTCGCCGCAAGGGTCGGCACGGTGATGATCGGCAACGACCGAACCGGAACGTGGGGCGCAGGTTGCCCGTGATAGATCATGTCCCAGGGATCGCCATCGTAGAAGACTGCCGCAGCCATTACCTTGGCGGCGTCCATCGTACTACCGCCACCTAACGCAATCACCACGTCGCAGCCTTCTGCTCGTGCACGTTCTGCTCCTCGCACAACCGAGGTAATGCGCGGATTCGGCTCGACCCCCGCACACTCTACAAAGCTAATCCCGGCTGCATTGAGGCTCGCTACCGCTCGATCAAACACACCGTTCTTTTTGACACTACCACCGCCGGTCACGAGCAGCGCCCGTTTGCCCTGTTCGCGTGTGACCTCGCCCAAGCGTGCAAGAGCACCGGCCGCAAAAATGAGACGGGTTGGATTGTAAAACTCAAACTTCATGATGGAGTCCTTTGCTAAGTTCACCGCCACCCGCCGCACGTTCTCGTCGCGGACGACGTTGTTGCCAGTTACGTTAAGGCAGCACGGCCTAAAAGCGGCCCCGCTTCGACACCGCCGCGTAGTTCCAAGCGCCCCTGCACGATTAGGCAAGTCTTCTAGAATTCAGGGAGACCAGCGATGAACGGCGGCCGAGATATCCAGACATGCTCACACCAAATCAAACACCAGCAATTCGCAGGCTTCGACCCCCTGCACGCGCACGAGCGCCTCGTCGGAAAGCGCTCCACCATCACCCACCCCAAGATCTTTCCCCTGGATGAGTGCCCGCCCCTTTACCACCTGAACCCAGGCGTGGCGTCCGGCTTGCATCGTTAGCTCAGCGCCCACCCCGGGCGCAAATTCGCCAGCATAGAGTTTAGCGTCAGCATGGATCGTAACACTGCCGTCGCGACCATCTGGTGAGGCAACCAAGCACAGCCGACCGACCTTCTCGGCAGGGGCAAAATACTTCTGCTCATAGCTAGGTCGTAGGCCACGCGCCGAGGGCAGAAGCCACAGTTGCAAAAAATGTACGAGCTCTTGCTTTGAAGGGTTGAACTCGCTGTGGGTCACTCCTGTGCCGGCACTCATGCGTTGCACGTCGCCGGGCCGAATCACCGAACCGTTCCCCATGGAATCGCGATGTTCCAACGCGCCTGCTACAATGTACGAGACAATTTCCATGTCGTGGTGCGGGTGGGTGCCAAAGCCCTCACCGGGTTGAACACGATCCTCATTAATCACTCGCAATCCTCGGAAGCTCATTTGTGCCGGGTCGTAGTAATCAGCAAACGAAAAGGTATGGTAGGTATTCAGCCAGCCGTGATCGGCATGGCCGCGGTCCTCCGCCTTGCGTATGGTGAACATGAATTCAGCTCCTCAGCGCTGCATGCGCCACCAACCCTGATCTGTCCACCCAAGGGTCACTTGGCAAACCCCGAGGAGCTTGTTGGCCAAAGCTACACACCCGGTCGTTTTGGTCGCGTCGCTGTGACGGGCATGGGCGTGGGACTGGACACCGCCACCCGTGTACGCATTTTCGAGCTATTCTTCACCACAAAGAAGGATGGGCACGGCACAGGCCTGGGGTTGGCTTCCGCACTCACGAATGCTGGCTCTCAGCAGTGCGCCGTACTATGGGAGCGCAGTGTCTACGTGCCTGTGTCACCGCCCTAGACCCAAGGCCGTCGCCCACCCAAGAAGGAGCCCGTATGCCGCGTCTCCCCCTCCCCTGTTTGATGTCATGGTCGTTGCTTTTGAGTCTGCCCGCGACCGTTGCTCATGCCGGCAAGCCCGCCGCGAAGGCTCCCCCGGGCTTTAGCGTCACGTCCCTCGACCCCAAAACGGCACCGTGCAACGACTTCTTTCAATATGCCTGCGGGGGTTGGATGTCCCAAAATCCAATCCCGGCCGACCGCTCGCGCTGGGGCCGCTTCGATGAGCTGGCCGAGCGCAACCTCACCACCTTGCACGAGATCCTGGAGCAAGCAAGCACCGCCAAAAAGCGCCACCCCGACGAACAGCGTCTGGGCGACTTCTATGCCGCGTGTATGAATGAGGCCGAAATCAACAAACAGGGGCTGGCTCCCATCGCGCCGCTGCTCGCCCGCATCACGGCACTGACAAACAAGGACGAGTTACCAGTCCTCGTTGCCGAGCTGCACCGGCATGGCATTGGCGTATTGTTTGGTTTTGGCAGCGAAGCTGACATGAAGAACTCGAAGGCCACCATCGCCGGTACCGACCAAGGCGGGTTGGGTTTACCCGACCGCGACTACTATTTCCGGGACGACGCCGAGGCTAAAAAACTACGCGAAGACTACCGAGCCCATGTCGCAGCCATCCTCCGCTTGGCAGAAGCACCAAGCGGCGAGGCAGAAGCACAGGCCATCGCCATCATGCAGCTGGAAACGCGCCTGGCAAAAGCATCCTTAGACCTGGTAACGCGGCGCGACCCCAACAAGATCTACCATAAGCTCGCGCTGACCGACCTGCAGAAGCTGAATCCAAGCTTTGCGTGGCCACGCTACTTGGAAGCCATGAAGACCCCGGCGTTCAAGGAGCTCAACGTTGCGGTCCCCGATTTCGTGACCGGCCTTGAGCTCACGCTCAAAGAGACCTCGCTTGGCGACCTCAAGAGCTATTTGACATGGCACGTGGTTTCTCACGCCGCGCCGTTGCTTCCCGTTCCGTTTGTCAACGCGCACTTTGATTTTTACGGCAAGACGCTCACGGGCGCCAAAGAGCTGAAGCCGCGCTGGAAACGCTGCGTGGATTTTACCGACGAGGCGTTAGGCGAGGCCTTGGGTAAACTCTACGTGGAGCGCACCTTTGGTAAAGACGGCAAGGCTCGCATGGTAACCCTGGTGCAGGGGCTGGAACGAGCGCTTAAGCGCGACATCCAGACCCTCGATTGGATGACCGAGCCGACCAAAATGCTCGCGCTCCAAAAGCTCGCGGCGATTGCCAACTTGGCTATCCGGACACGTTCCGGGACTACAGCGCCATCGAGGTGCGACGCCAAGAGGCGCTAGGCAACCGCCAGCGAGCCACCGCATTCGAAATGCAAAGACGGCTTAACAAGATCAACACCCCGGTAGATCCGCTCGAATGGGAAATGACCCCACCCACGGTGAACGCCTACTTTCATCCACTGCAAAACAACATCAACTTTCCGGCGGGCATTCTGCAACCGCCGTTTTTCAACCGTCACGCCGACGATCCGATCAACTACGGTGGCATTGGCGCGGTGATTGGGCACGAGCTGACCCACGGTTTCGATGACGAAGGACGTAGCTTCGACGCTCAGGGCAACCTGAACGACTGGTGGAGCGATGCCGACGCCAAGGCGTTCAATGAGCGCGCCGCCTGTTTGGTAGACCAATACGCAAGCTACGTGGCGGTGGATGACGTGAAGGTGAACGGCAAACTGACCCTCGGCGAAAATGTCGCCGACCACGGCGGCTTACGCCTGGCCTTAATGGCCCTCACCGACGTGCTCACGACCCAGAAACCCAAACCGATTGACGGCTTCACCCCGCAGCAACGCCTATTCCTCGGTTGGGCGCAGGTGTGGTGTCAAAGCATCAGACCCGAGGCCGCACGCATGCGTGCCCAAACTGACCCTCACTCACCAGCTCGGTTCCGAGTGAACGGCGTCCTAAGCAACATGCCCGAGTTCGGCCAAGCTTTTGCATGCCAGGCCGAGGCCCCGATGGTGCGCACGACGCCTTGCCGAGTGTGGTAAGCACACCTCCAAAGTCCCACAGATGGCGTCTGCGATAGTGACAACCAATGGAGTATCGCGATCGCCGAGGGCCTCGATTGTCATGCCACGATGACCTGCGTCAACGGCCAATCCCTGGTTTTAAACATGCGCGCGCGTGATAGCTTTCTAAACGGCTGGACGACGGCGACCGCAATAACCCGGACCTGCGACACCCTCCCTCCCGCGGCGGGTTTCGTGACACCCGGAGACACCGCTACCGAGACCCATGTTTCGGGGACCTTCAACCTCGCGACCAGTTTCTTGGATGCCGGCTCTGGCCTCGCCGCTTGCGAATACTGCAAGGCCACCGATGGCACGTGTGACACCGAATGGCTTACAGCAAGCATCGTCGGCAACACCTGCCGCGCCACAGGCCTCACCTGTGCTCATGATGACCTTCTCACCCTCAACATGCGTGCCACCGACAGCACCGCCAACACCGTTGAAGCTATTGCCACGATGCGCACGTGCGACACATCCATTCCGCCAGCGAGCGGCTTGGTGATCAGCAACACCGATGACGGCGCTCATGTGGACGGCAACTTCGATCTCCTGGCCACCTTCGCCGACCCGGGCTCGGGTCTCGTCAGTTGCGACTATTGCAGAAGCACCGATGGCAGTTGTGACACAGAATGGAGCCCAGCTACCTTCTCGACCGGAACCTGTCTTGCCACGGCGCTCACCTGCACCGACAACGACGCTCTCACCCTTAGCATGCACGGTTTTGACGATGTCGGAAATGTGCGCACCACGTTTGTGAACCGCACCTGTGATGGCGCCCCGCCCCAAGTCACAGGCATCGCTGCGCCCACCCCAGCCACCGCAAGCTACGTCCCCGGGACCTTCGCTGTCACCGCCAACCTGAGCGATGCAGCGGCCGGAGTTGCGAGCTGCGATGTTTGCGTCAGCGTCGACAGCAGCTGCGATACCGAATGGGTTGCAGGCGCAATTGTCGCTGGTACGTGCCAAGGCGTAGGGCTCACCTGCACCGATGCTGCCGCACTCATGCTGCGCGTCCGGGCGATCGACAAGGTCGGCAACATTGCCATCTCCGACGCGCTCAACGGTTGCGCACCCCAGGCGATTGCCGTCGGAGATTTCAACGGCGACCGTATCCCCGACCTCGTGCTAGCGATCAGCGATAAAAAACGCCTAGACGTGCTCGCAGGCAATGGCAGCGGCGGCCAGGGCGACGGAACCTACACCGGCCCCACCAGCACACCGGTCCCAGGCAATGCCCGGGAGGTGCAAATTGCGGACCTCAACCGGGACGGCATTCAGGATTTGGTGATTGCCCAACAAGGCGATGGCCCCAACGGCGTTGTTACGCTGTTCGGTAACGGCACCTCGGCGAAGGGCGACGCGACCTTTGCCGCACCTGTTCGCCACGACACCGGCTACCCGGGCGAAGCCCTCACCGTGGCCGACTTCAACAGCGATAGCGTCCTCGATATTGCGATGACGACCTCGGGCAGCACGGGCGTGGTAGTTTTGCTTGGGGCCGGCCCTGGAACCATTCCCGATGGCACGTTCAGTGACCCGACCATCGCAAGCGCCGAGGTAACGGACGTCAATCGCGTGACTCTCGGCGACTTCAACGCTGACAATATCCTTGATGTAGTAGCAATCGACAACACCCACAGCGCCGCGGAGATATGGTTGGGCGGTGGTAACAATGGTCGAGGCGATGGAACCTTCAGTAGCATTGGGTCTTTTTCCACACCCAGCCAACCAAGGCGCGTTGCATCTATCGACCTGACTGGCGACCACATTCTAGACCTGATTATTGAGTCCGACAGTCAACTGGCCACGTTTGATGGACAAGGCAGCAACGGCCGAGGAAATGGCACCTTCACCGTTGGTTTCGGCCCAGTGCCTTTCACCGGCACCGCGGTAGGTGACATCAACAGCGATGGGCTCCTGGATCTTGTGGGCGTCGATCGCTTTGGTCAGGCTGGTGTGATGTTCGGCAACGGGAACGTCCAATGACCAAGCGCTTAAACAAAGCATCGGCTGCGATTCGATGAGCTGCCTAGCCGAAATGGGTGACGCCCTTGGTGCCGACTACCTCATCACCGGCAGCGTGCTCACGGTAGGCACGAGCTATCTGTTGCAGTTCCAATTAACGAACATCGCGCAAAGCCGCGTGGAAGAACGCGTCTCTCGCGACTACAACGGCGGTCCCAAAGGCTTGGTAGACGAGATCCGCACTGTCACCCAACTGCTCGTTCGTAACCTGTTGGCCAGCCGCTCTGGAACGCTGGCCATCACAGTCACCGAAGCGGGCGCAACGATTCGCGTTGATGGCACCCTTGTCGGCGTTAGCCCCATGGGAGAGTTTCCCGTAGCCGGTGGCGTACACGTCGTGGCGGTTGAAAAGAAAGGTTTCGTTCTGTTCAGCCGTGATGTGGAGATTCAGAAAGACCAACAAAGT
>JAKLEG010000262.1 GCA_022703175.1 Myxococcota bacterium
GCAAGAAGACGCCAGCGTTGCAAGAGTGCCCGCAGAAGCGTGGCGTTTGCGTGCGCGTTTACACCACCACCCCGAAGAAGCCGAACTCGGCGCTTCGTAAAGTGGCCCGTGTGCGTTTATCTAACGGCATCGAAGTGACGACCTACATTCCGGGCGTCGGCCATAACCTGCAAGAGCACTCAGTTGTTCTCTTGCGCGGCGGCCGCGTGAAGGACCTCCCCGGCGTTCGCTATCACATCGTTCGTGGCACGCTCGACTCCGTCGGCGTTGAAGGCCGCCGTCAGGGCCGCTCCAAGTACGGCGCCAAGCGGCCGAGCTAAAGGTAAGGTGATTCATGCCTCGTCGTCGTGATGTACCGAAGCGTAAGATCAATCCCGATCCACGGTATGGCGATCGGTTGGTTGCGAAGTTTGTCAACGCGCTCATGTACGGTGGCAAGAAGAGCACCGCCGAACAAGTGTTGTACGGGTCGATGGACCTCTTGGGTCAGCGCGGCGGTGGCGAAGATCCGTTGAAGCTGTTCAAGAAGGCGCTCGATAACGTGAAGCCGATCATCGAGGTCAAGAGCCGCCGCGTGGGTGGTGCGACCTATCAAGTGCCGATGGAAGTTCGCCCCGAGCGGCGCACGGCGCTCGCGATGCGTTGGCTTATCAACTACTCGCGTGAGCGCTCTGAGCGTGGGATGGCCGAGAAACTCGCGAATGAGTTGCTCGATGCCGCTAACAATCGTGGTAACGCCGTCAAAAAGAAAGAGGATACGCACAAGATGGCCGAGGCCAATAAGGCCTTTGCACATTACAGGTGGTAAGAAGTGTACGTGGCGGTGGGCCATCGCCATACGGCATTTCGAAAAACGATCTTTGACAGCTTGGTGAGTGATGGAAGCTACAACCGTTGGGGCGGGCGATATGCCCGTCACACCCATAACGCCGGTGATGCCGGTGGCCACGGTGGCAGAAATGCCGCTGACGTGGGTGTTGCCCAACGGAGTGACGAAGGCGCGTAAGATGCCCCGGGAAGTTGCTTTAGAAAAAACCCGCAACATCGGGATCATGGCGCATATTGACGCCGGCAAAACGACCACGACCGAGCGGATCCTCTATTATACCGGGATCACACATAAAATCGGCGAAGTGGACGATGGCGCTGCGACCATGGATTGGATGGAGCAGGAGCAAGAGCGCGGCATTACCATCACCGCAGCTGCGACCACGTGCTATTGGAACGATCACCGCATCAATATTATCGACACCCCTGGACATGTTGACTTCACGATTGAAGTGGAGCGCAGTCTGCGTGTGCTCGATGGCGCCGTGGCGGTATTTGATGCCGTTAGTGGTGTCGAGCCTCAAACTGAAACGGTATGGCACCAAGCCGATCATTATAAGGTTCCCCGCGTTTGCTACATCAATAAGATGGATCGCATCGGCGCCGATTTTCCGATGTCGGTCGGTATGATTCGCGAACGTCTGGGTGCAAATCCGGTGATGTTGCAGTTGCCTATCGGCAAAGAAGACACTTTTAAAGGTGTTGTCGATCTCATTCATGAGCGCGCGCTCCTGTGGAATGGCGACAGCCTGGGCGAGAAATTTGCTGAAGTGCCGATTCCCGCCGACATGCATGACGAAGCAGTTTTGGCACGCGAGCAGATGTTGGACGCCGCGACTCATTTTGATGATGAATTGATGGCCGAGCTGTTGGATGGCAAGACGCCAGACCCGGCGCTCATCAATCGGGCCCTACGCAAGGGCTGCTTGAGTCACAAGCTCGTGCCCGTGTTGTGTGGTGCATCGTTTCGGAACAAGGGCGTGCAACCACTTCTGGATGCGGTGGTGAACTACCTGCCGTCACCTCTCGATGTTCCCCCGGTGGAAGGCAAGCACGCACACACCGGCAAAATGGAGCTCTGCAAGGTTTCTGATAAAGCACCGCTTGCTGCCTTGGCGTTTAAGATTCAATCCGATCCATTTGTGGGGCAGCTCACGTACGTGCGCGTTTATTCCGGTGTGCTGAAGGCTGGCGAGGCCGTGTTCAACACCCACAAGAAAAAGCGTGAACGTCTGGGTCGACTGGTGCGGATGCACGCCAACAAGCGCGAAGAGATCAAAGAGATCTACGCGGGCAACATTGGCGCCATTGTTGGTATGAAATTCGCGACCACGGGCGATACGCTATGCGATGAAGCGCACGCGATTTCGCTGGAGTCGATGGAGTTTCCTGATCCGGTCATCGAAATCGCTATCGAGGCGAAGACGAAGGCCGACGAAGAGAAGCTGAACGTCGCGCTGCAAAAACTGTCGGTCGAAGATCCGAGCTTCCAAGTGGGCGTGGATGGTGAAACGGGCCAAACCCTGATCAAGGGTATGGGCGAGTTGCACCTCGAAATCCTCGTCGAGCGCATGCGCCGCGAGTTCAAGGTAGATGCCAATGTCGGCAAGCCGATGGTGGCATATCGCGAGACGATCGGCGGCACTGCTGAGGCCGATGGCAAGTTCATCCGCCAAACCGGTGGGCGTGGGCACTACGGGCACGTCTGCTTGCGCGTCGAGCCGCTCAAAACCGGCAAGGGTATCGTGTTCGAGAACGCCATTACCAATGGTGCTATCCCGAAGGAATTCATTGGGGATGTCGAAGCCGGTTTCCGCGAAGCGACGATGCGCGGCGTGTTGATCGGTTATCAGATGGTGGATGTGAAGGCCACGTTGTTCGATGGTTCGACGCATGACGTCGATGCGAGCGACATGGCGTATAAGATTGCTGCGTCGATGGCGTTCAAAGATGCTTGCATGAAAGCGCAACCCACGCTACTGGAGCCCGTCATGGCCACGGAAGTGGTCACGCCGGACGCGTTCGTGGGGGATGTGGTCGGCGACCTAAATCGTCGCCGAGGCAAGATTCGGCAAATTACGGCGCGCGGTGTGACGCAGGTGATCGATGCCTGGGTTCCGCTCGCCGAGATGTTTGGATACATGACGGATCTTCGGAGTCAGTCGCAGGGCCGGGCATCGTTCACGATGCAGTTTGACCACTACGAACCGGTTCCGACGATCATCATGGATCGAATTATGTCGCGTGGACGGTAATTTGGAGGAATCAAAAATCCGCTGCGGACGATAATCCGCGGACGGCCGGGGCAACTGGCCCCTGATGAAGGAGACAAACATGGCCAAGGAGAAATTCAACCGTACCAAGCCGCACGTTAACGTTGGCACCATCGGTCACGTCGACCATGGCAAGACCACGTTGACCGCGGCACTGACCAAGGTCTCCGCCGACATGGGCCTTGCCAAGTTCGTCCCGTACGATCAGGTGGCGAAGGCCTCTGAATCGCAGGGCCGCCGCGATCCGTCGAAGATCTTGACGATCGCGACTTCGCACGTGGAGTACGAGTCGGAAAAGCGCCACTACGCGCACGTTGACTGCCCCGGACACGCTGACTACGTCAAGAACATGATCACGGGCGCGGCCCAAATGGACGGCGCCATCTTGGTCGTGTCGGCCGCTGACGGCCCGATGCCGCAGACCCGCGAGCACGTTTTGCTTGCGAGCCAGGTCAACGTCCGTCACATGGTCGTCTTTTTGAACAAGATCGACGTCGTGGACGATCCTGAGCTTCTCGACCTGGTCGAGCTCGAAGTTCGCGACTTGCTCAAGCAGTACAAGTTCGCGGGTGACACCATCCCGGTTGTCCGTGGCGCCGCCATCAAGGCGATCCAAGGCGATCCGGCGTCGGTGGAATCGATCAAGACGTTGCTCAAGGCGTTGGATGAGCACATCCCGGAGCCCATCCGCGTTGTAGACAAGCCCTTCCTGATGCCGGTCGAAGATGTGTTCTCGATTTCGGGTCGTGGCACGGTTGTCACCGGTCGTATCGAGCGCGGCACGATCAAGACGGGCGAAGAAGTCGAAATCGTCGGTCTGCGCGACACCATCAAGACGACCGTTACCGGCGTTGAGATGTTCCGCAAGATCTTGGATTTCGGCCAAGCGGGCGACAACGTCGGTTGTTTGCTGCGTGGCACCAAGAAGGAAGAAGTCGAGCGCGGCCAAGTTTTGGCCAAGCCGGGCAGCATCAAGCCCCATAAGAAGTTCAAGGGCGAAGTCTATATTTTGACGAAGGAAGAGGGTGGCCGTCATACCCCGTTCTTCTCGAACTATCGCCCGCAATTCTACTTCCGCACCACGGACGTCACGGGTTCCGTGAAACTGCCGCAGGGTGTGGAAATGGTGATGCCGGGTGACAACGTGACGATGGAAGTTGAATTGATCACGCCCATCGGCATGGAGAAGGAACTCCGCTTCGCCGTTCGCGAAGGCGGCCGCACCGTCGGCGCTGGGGTTGTGGCCGAAATTCTGGAGTAAAAGCCAATGGCTCAGACCAAGATTCGCATTCGCCTCAAGGCCTACGACGCTAAAATCCTCGACCAATCGGCCGGGGAAATCGTCGAGACGGCACGGCGGACCGGGGCTAAGGTAGCGGGTCCAATTCCGCTTCCTACCAAGATCCACCGTTACACGGTCTTGAGGAGCCCCCACGGCGACAAGAAGTCGCGGGAGCAATTTGAGATTCGGACCCACAAGCGGCTCATGGACATTATCGAGCCCACGCAACAGACCTTGGACGCGCTGATGAAGCTCGACCTGTCTGCTGGCGTGGACGTCGAGATCAAGTCGTAAGGGGTGTTGCAATGAACATTGATGTAATTAACACCCAAAAGCAGAAGGTCGGCACCATTGAGCTGCCCGATGAAGTCTTCGCCGCGGAAGTAAAAGACGCGGTGATGTGGGAGCAGGTCAAGGCGCAACGTGCGAGCCGCCGTCGCGGTACGCACGCCACCAAGACCCGTGCTGAAGTTTCGGGCGGCGGCATCAAGCCGTACAACCAGAAGCACACGGGTCGGGCGCGCCAAGGCTCAAGCCGGGCTCCGAATCATGTGGGGGGCGGCAAGGTGTTTGGGCCGCAACCGCGCGATTACAGCTACCGTTTGCCGCGCTCGGCGCGACGAGCGGCGTTGCGCAGTGCCTTGTCCCTTCGGGCGAAGGAACAGAGCCTGATGGTGTTGGATGCTTTTCCGGTTGCGAAGCCCCGGACCCAAGAGGTCAAGGCCGTGATCGAGAAGCTCGGCTCGCCGTCGATGCTGATTGTCGATGTTGAGAACAACAACCTGAAGCTTTCGACCCGGAATTTGCCGAAGGCCAAGTACATCGAAGTCGAGGGTCTGAATGTGTACGACATTCTGGACTACGACAAGTTGGTGCTGACCAAGGCGGCGGTGCCTTTTGTGGTTGAGCTGGCTCAGAAGGCCCGCGAAACCAAGGCGAATTGAGGAGGACAAACATGAATAATTTTAAAGTCCTCAAGCGGCCCATTGTCACCGAGCGTGCCACCACTCTCACCGAGCGGCATAATCAGGTGTTCTTTGAGGTCGAAAAGACCGCCAACAAGCATGAAATCCGTGACGCAGTGGAAACCATCTACGGCGTCAAGGTCACCGACGTTCGCACCATGACTGTGCCGGGCAAGACCAAGCGTCGCGGCACGAGCATTGGCAAGCGGCCGTCCTGGAAGAAGGCGGTCGTCACCCTGAAGAAGGGCGATGTTATCGACTTCTTCGCCACGGAGTAGGCCATGGGCATCAAGAGCTTTAGACCCACGACTCCGAGCCGGCGGCATATGACCGCACCGGATTTCTCGGAGCTGACTACGCGCGAGAATAAGCCCGAGCGCAAGCTGACCGCGTTTTTGAAGAGCACGGGCGGCCGCGGTAACGAGGGTTGCATCACGGTGCGCTTCCACGGTGGTCGCCATCGTCGGAAGTACCGGACGATCGATTTCAAGCGCGACAAAATCGGCGTGCCAGCGGTGGTCGAGTCGATTCAATACGACCCGAACCGTTCGGCCCGCATCGCCCTCTTGAATTACAAAGATGGCGAGAAGCGCTACATCATCGCCCCGGTGGGCTTGAGCAAAGGTGATTCCGTGGTGTCGGCGGACAATGCTGACATCCGGCCGGGCAACTGCCTGCCTTTGCAGAAGATCCCGATGGGCACGATGGTGCACAACATCGAGATGAAGCCTTTGAAGGGTGGCCAGATGGCCCGCTCCGCTGGGGCAGGCGCTCAGGTCATGGCTCGCGAAGCTGGCTACGTGTTATTGCGTATGCCATCGGGCGAGTTGCGCAAGGTCATGGAGAGCTGCCGGGCGGTCATTGGCCAGGTGGGCAACATTGACCATGAGAACGTCTTCATCGGTAAGGCGGGTCGTTCCCGTTGGTTGGGGAAGATGCCGCATAACCGTGGCGTTACGATGAACCCGGTCGACCACCCATTAGGTGGTGGCGAAGGCAAGTCCAAGGGCGGTCGTCATCCGGTGACCCCGTGGGGCAAGCCGACCCGTGGCGCCAAGACGCGGCGCAACAAGTTGACCGACAAGTACATCGTTTCGCGTCGCGTGAAGAAGAAGAGGAACTAGCCCATGGCACGGAGCATTAAAAAAGGCCCGTTCGTCGATAAGCACCTCATCAAAAAAGTTGAGGACATGAACCGGAGCGGCCAGAAAAAGGCGATCAAAACGTGGTCGCGGCGCTCCACCATCATCCCCGAGATGGTTGGCCATACGTTTGCGGTGCACAACGGGAAGAAGTTTATTCCCGTGTTCGTGACCGAGAACATGGTCGATTACAAATTGGGTGAGTTCTCGCCGACCCGGTTGTTTGTGGCGCACCCGGGTATCAAGAAGGCGAAAGACATGGCCGCGGGCAAGTAGGAGACGACGATGGCTACCCGTGAGCGAGAAAAAGCGGCAGCGCGTGCCAAGGCTCGGGAAGAGCTGGGCCCGAACGCTCAATTGCGCTATCTGCGCATGGCGCCCCGCAAGGTGCGGCTGGTGATCGATCTCATCCGCGAGAAACCCGTGGAAGAGGCGCTGAACATCTTGAGCTTCTCCCGCAAGGCTGCGGCATTGCCGCTGGCCAAGCTGGTGAAATCAGCGGTGGCGAACGCCGACAACAAGGGCAACGTCAACCTCGACAAGTTGTACGTCAAGACGGCTCACGTGGATGAAGGTCCGACGTGGCGTCGTTGGTTGGCGCGAGCCCACGGTCGGGCGACGCGTATTCGGAAGCGGACGAGTCACGTCACCGTGGTGCTGGGCGAGCGCGCCTAAGAGGAATTGAGGATACTATGGGTCAGAAGACACATCCCATCGGTTTTCGGCTCGGCGTCGTTCGTACCTGGGACTCCAAGTGGTACGACGAAAAGAACTACGCCGCCTGGCTGCACGAAGACATCAAGATCCGCGAGTACGTCAAGAAGGCGTTGAACGCTGCTGGCGTCTCGAAGGTCGAGATTGAACGCGCCGCGAACAAGGTGAAGGTGAGCATTCACACGCCTCGTCCGGGCATCGTGATCGGCAAGAAAGGTGCGGGCATCGAGAGCTTGAAGAAAGAGCTCCAGGCCTTCTCCAAGAGCGACATTTTCGTGAGCATTCACGAAGTGCGCAAGGCCGAGATCGACGCGCAGTTGGTCGCCGAGAACGTCGCCGTGCAGTTGGAGCGCCGTGTGGCGTTCCGCCGAGCGATGAAGAAGGCCGTCCAGACCGCGCTCAAGTTCGGCGCCAAGGGCATTCGTATTTCGTGTTCCGGCCGCTTGGGCGGTGCCGAAATGGCGCGCTTCGAGTGGTACCGCGATGGTCGCGTGCCGCTACATACGCTGCGTGCGGACATCGATTACGGCACCACCGAGGCCCACACGACGTACGGTAAAATCGGCGTCAAGTGCTGGATTTTCAAAGGTGAGATCCTACCGGGCGCTGTCTAAGCGGCCTGGGCGGGATTGAAGGTTGAGGATTGAGACATGCTAGCGCCAGCGAAAGTCAAATATCGCAAGACCCAGAAGGGCAAGATCAAGGGCAAGGCCTATCGGGGCTCGTCCGTCTCGTTCGGTGATTGGGGTCTGCAGGCGCTCGAGGCCGGCTGGATCACGCAGCGTCAGCTCGAA
>JAKLEG010000263.1 GCA_022703175.1 Myxococcota bacterium
CACCTTTTCAGGCGTGAACGGGAACTCGTACAGGCGCGCACCGGTGGCGTTGTAAATGGCGTTGGCGAACACTGGCGCCGGACCATTGATGCAGATCTCGGAGACGCTCTTGGCGCCAAAGGGGCCGGTCTCCTCGTACGACGGAATCAAGATAGCCTGGACCTTGGGTCGGTCGCGCATCGAGTAGATGTGGTAATCGGCGAACGAGGCGTTGTTCATCTTGCCGTTGTGGAACAAGTACTGCTCGGTGAGCGCGTAGCTGATGCCGTTCAGCGTGCCGCCTTCGGTTTGGCCTTCACACAGCGCTGGGTTGATGGCGGTGCCGCAGTCGATCGTGGACACGTAGTTCAGCACCCGGATAAAGCCGGTCCAGGTGTCGACCTCGATTTCGGCAAAGTGCGCCGCAAACGGCGGTGGCGATTTCTGCGTGATGTGCGAGGCCGTGCCAATGATTTGATACTGATTTTTTTGGTAGAGCGCGTAGCACGCGATGTCGGCAAAGCTCACGTGCTTGTTGCCATCGGCGCTCTTCACCATGGCCTCTTCGCAGTGCACCGCGCTTACCGGGAGGCCGAGCATTTCCGCGCCGGTGGTGAGGATTTGCCGCTTGGCATCCGCGGCAGCTTTACGCACTGCTTCGCCAGAGAGGTAGGTGGTAGAGGAGGCGTAGGCACCCACATCGAACGGCGTCATGTCGGTGTCGGAGGAGTAGACGATCATCTTGTCGGTGGTCGTCGTGAGCTCCTCGGCGGCGATCTGCGCCAACACCGTGTCAGAGCCGGTACCCAAGTCGGTGGCGCCCACGTTCAGGTTGAATGAACCATCTTCGTTGATCTTGATCATCGCACCGCCCATATCGATATGGGGGATGGACGAACCCTGCATCAAGCAGGCCATGCCCATGCCGCGGCGATATCGGCCATTCTTGGTGCGCCAGTCGGTGCGTTCATGCCACTTGATGGCCTCAGCGCCCTTGACGATACATTCGCCCAAGCCACAGGAGCCGACGGTCATCGGCACGCCTTCTTTGCCCTCGCCGAGCGCCGCAAAGATGGGCGAGCCTTCGCCAGACTTGATGTGGTTCTTTTGGCGGAACACCAACGCATCCATGCCAATGGCTTCGGCCATTTGATCGATGGTGGATTCCATCGCGAAGAAGGCTTGGGTCGCACCAAAGCCGCGATAGGCGCCGCCGACCGGGAGGTTGGTGTAGTAGACCTTGCCATCAAAATGAATGTTCTCGCAGTGATACAGCGGCAAGACCTTGGAGCCACAGCAGGAAACCACAGTGAGGCCGTGGCCGCCGTAGGCGCCCGTGTTGTTCCAACAATCCATGCCAAGCGCGGTGATGGTGCCGTCTTTCTTAACGCCGGCGCGGATGCGCACGCGAATCGGATGTCGGGTGCGGCCAGTGCGGAAGGTCTCTTCGCGGGTAAACTGCCACAGCACCGGGCGGCCCGTGCGCAGCGCGAACATCGCGACCACATCTTCGAGCAGTACTTCTTGCTTGCAGCCGAAGCCACCGCCGATGCGCGGTTTGATGACGCGGATCTTTTGCACCGGCACGTCGAGCGTTTGCGCGACGATACGGCGGCAATGGAAGGGTACCTGCGTGGAGGTGGTAATCACGATACGTCCGGAGGGGGCCACCTCTGCCAGCGAGACGTACGGCTCAATGGGGCAATGTTGGGCGTAGGGCGTTTCGTAGGTCTTGTCGAAGGTGAAGTCGGCCGCCTTCATGCCGGCTTCAAAATCGCCCGCTTCGCAGGCCACTCGCGCGACCAGGTTCTTCTTTGGGTCGTAGGGGATGGGGATCGGAACATGCGCCTCGGGTTCATCGTGGATGATGGGGGCGCCAGGTGCCATTGCCTCGTCGATGGAGAGCACGGGTTTTAGCACCTCGTACTCCACCTTGATCGCATCGAGCGCCGCGAGCGCTTGTGCCTCGGTTTCGGCAGCCACGGCAGCCACGCGATCGCCGACAAAGCGCATTTTGGCATCGAACATGAAGGTGTCGTACGGGGAGGGCTCGGGGAAGCCTTGGCCTGCTGTGCAATGCGGGATTCGCGGCACATTCCCGTACCACAACACGGCTTTGACACCGGGCATCTTCTCGGCTGCGCTCACGTCCATGGCGGTGATGCGCGCGTGGGGATGCGGGCTCCATAGCATCTTCACGATGAGCGCATTGCGTGGTGCGAAGTCGGCCACGTAGGAGTCTCTTCCCAGGGCCAGTTGTCGAGCGTCAATCTTGGTGACCGAGTGATTGACCTGCTTAAAGTTTTTGGTGGGATCGTCGTTCATTCGCCTACATCCAGTCAGGGGGCCTAAGTTGCCGATTTAGCGATGGGGATGCGCGTCGGGCTTTTGTCCAGCGGCTGCGGCGGCCTCGCGGCGGTCGAGCACTTTGCGCAGCGCGACCCAGATCTTTTCATAGCCGGTGCAACGACAGAGGTTGCCGTCCATGTACTCCCGGGCGATCTCGTCGTCGTAGGTAGGCTCGTTTTCCATCAGCGCGGTGGCGCTCATCACCATTCCGGGAATGCAGTAACCACATTGCACGGCCCCGGCGTTGATGAGCTCGGTCTGGAATTCGCTGGGCTCATCGAGGGTGCCCACGTTCTCGATGGTGCGCACCTCGCGACCCTCCACCTGTTGGGCATACAGGATGCAGGCATACACAGCACGGCCGTCCAACATGACGGTGCAGGCGCCGCAGGTGCCTTGGCCGCAACCATATTTGGTGCCGCGGTAGCCTTCGCGTCGTAACAGCGCGAGCAGCTTTTCGTCGGGTTCGGTGACGAAGGTCTTGGCTTCGCCGTTCAGGGTAAACGAAACCGTGGGGGCGTGGTGCGTCATGCGTCCCTCGTGCGGGCGAAGGTGGCGGCCCGCTCCAGTGCGTCGATAAGTGAAACCTCGGCCAGATGTTGGATGTAGTCGGCGCTCATCCCTTCGCGGCCACGCCAATTGGCGGCGGCTTTGGCTTTGGTGGCGGCTTCCTGGAATACCGCGGCGGTCGCCTCGCGACCCACGAGAGCCGCCTCGACATCGAGCAGGCGTCGCGGGAACGGGATGGCACTGCCGGCAGCAACGCGAGCTGCTTTGATATTGTTGTTTTCCAGCTCCAGCACCGAAGCCACGGTGACCAAAGAGAAGGCGGCGGCATTGCGGCCCACCTTTACCGAGCCAAACCCATGGTGCATGCGTAGGTTCGGCACTTTAACCGCCGTGAGCAGCTCACCGTCGCGGAAGCGTTGGGCCGGTTGGCTGGCAAAGAAGTCGTCGGCGCCGATCTCCTGTTCTTTGCCCGAGTAGGTCACCATGCGAGCATTCATCGCGAGCAGGACGACCGGCACATCGGCCCACGGGAACACCCGGCAGATGTTGCCACCGATGGTAGAGACATTGCGGATCTGATGCGTCGAGATGCGTCGGCAGACCTCGTGCATTGCCCAGCGCGGGGCGCGGTAGCGCTGGATGTCGGCGATCGGGGTGGTGGCCCCAATGACAAAGCTTTCGCCCTCTGGACGGATGTACGACAGCCCCAGGCGGGTGATGTCCACGGCGGTTACGGGCTCGGGGGCCTGCATGAAGTGCAGCGCGGTGCCGCCAGCCAGTGCCATGCCTCGCTGACCTAGTTCGCGCAGCCGATCGCGCGCCTCGGCAAGGTTTGCCGGGCGGATGAACTCACAGAGCTTCACAACCAACTCCTTGGACCAGGTTCAATGCCCCCGTGGGGCGCACGGATATATAGAGGAGTCCATGCAGCGGGGAGAAGTGAAAAGTGACGGACTCGCAGCGAAGCGCATACTCGGGCGCATAGACTAGTCGGTCCCGCAAACCAGGAGCGCGCCGCTTGTGCGGTTGGTGGCTGGGTCGACGACGATCATCGCGCCCCCAACGCGATTGTCTGCATAAGGTTCCAGGGGCAACGGCACTTGGGTCTGCACTTTCACGCGACCGATCTCATTTACCTTCAGCTCATGTGTGTCAGTGTTTTTTAACGTGTAGATATCCAAGCGATGCTCGATTTCGGTGATACGGGCTTGGGCCCAGCGGTGGCCGTGGCGTAGCCAATACTTGCGGCCGACAATCGCCGGCTCGGTATCCAGCCAGGCGAGCGTGGCGCAAAACTCCTGCACCGGTTGGGCGGTCCCAGGCGTTACGATCCAGTCACCGCGGGAGACGTCCAATTGTCGGTCAAGCACAATGCCGGCAGACTGCCCTGCTTCGCAGTGGTCGACCTCGCTGCCGGCGTGGTGCACCTCGGTCACGGTGGCGGTTTCGCCGCTGGGAAGGATTTGCACGCGGTCGCCTGCCTTGACGGTGCCGTGCGCCAAGCGTCCCCACAACACGCGCGGTTGGTGACCCGTGCTTTCGCCAGCGCGCGCGATGTACTGCACCGGGATGCGCAGACTACCGTCACGCCGTTCACTGGCTGCCGGGAGTCCTTCGAGCACGCGGAGCAGGGTGGGGCCATCGTACCAACCCCAATTGGCCGAAGGCGTGGCCACGTTGTCACCGCGCAGTGCAGAAACTGGAATGACGCCTCGGACCGTGATGCCTGCTTGCTCGGCAAAAATTGTCAGCGCGCGCGCAACTGAGTGAAAGGCAGCCTCGGCGCCCGTTTCGAGGGCGTCCAGTTTGTTGACCGCAAACACGATGCTCGGGACGCGTAGTAGGTGCGTAAGCAACGCGTGGCGGCGAGTTTGCGGTAAAAGTTGTACAGGTTCGCTTGCGACGCTCAGCTTGGTGATATCGACCAGCACGACCGCGGCGTCACTGCCAGCGGCGGCCGTGACCATGTTGCGCGTGTACTGCTCGTGGCCTGGAGCGTCAGCGATGATGAACTTGCGGCGCTTCGTTGCAAAGTAGCGGTAGGCCACATCGATGGTGATGCCTTGCTCTCGTTCGGCTTCCAACCCGTCGGTAAGCAACGACAGATCGATGGGTGCACCTGCCGCACGTCGTTCGAGCGCGTCCAGTTGGTCGGCTAGGATCGCTCGGCTATCGAACAAGAGTCGGCCAATCAGCGTACTTTTACCATCGTCCACGCTGCCAGCCGTGAGGAAGCGCAGGGCCTTGTGGGCGAGCTCGATGTCGGCGTCGAGGTGCTGGGCGTCTGGGGCCGGAGTCATCAGAAGTAGCCCTCCTTCTTTCGCCGTTCCATCGAGGCATCGGAGGTGCGGTCGTCCATGCGAGTCGCGCCTCGTTCGCTGACGGTGACCTTGAGCGTCTCGGCCACAATCTCGGCAGTGGTCCGGGCCGTGCTTTCCACGGGGCAGGTGCAGGTCATGTCGCCTACGGTGCGAAAGCGCACGCGCGCGGTCTCGATGGTTTCACCTTCCAGTGCCGGCGTGACCGTGGTGGACGGGACCAGCAGGCCTCTGCGGCGTATCACCTGACGTTCGTGGGCGTAGTAGATATCGGGCAGCGGAATGCCTTCGCGGGCGATGTACAGCCAGACATCCAGCTCCGTCCAGTTGCTAATCGGAAAGGCGCGGAAATGTTCGCCAGGCTTGATGCGAGTGTTGAACAGGCTCCACAACTCGGGGCGTTGTTCTTTGGGTTGCCATTGGCCAAAGCTGTCGCGGTGGCTGAAGATGCGCTCTTTGGCGCGCGCCTTTTCTTCGTCGCGGCGACCGCCACCGATCAGGCAATCGAAGTGATGCTCTTCGACGGCTTCGAGGAGAGTAATGGTTTGGTGGTTGTTGCGTGACTCCAAGGGGTGCGCAAGGCGCACGGTACCGCGTTTGATCGAGTCCTCCACTTGGGCCACCAACAGTCGCGCACCGATTTCGACCACACGTGCATCCCGGAACTTCAGGACTTCCGGAAAGTTATGCCCGGTGTCGACATGCAACAACGGAATGGGCAGGTGCCCCTCAAAGCGCGGCCGTGCGCCGGCTTCCGAAGCTTTGGTCTTGAACGCCTTCTCGGCCAGGTGCAGCACCACGCAGGAGTCTTTACCGCTAGAAAACAGCAGGGCGGGGCGCTCGAAGGCGCCAGCCACTTCCCGCAGGATGAACAAGGCCTCTTCTTCCAGCGCATCTAAATGGCGCTGGTCGAGCTCGGGGATGAACCCTTCAACCTCAAGGGGCGCGTTCATGCGCGAACTCCAATGATTGGCACCGCGTACTCCACTGTGGGCACGGTTAACCAGTGTGCGCGACCTTGGTCAATCCTCGAAATGGGTCGGTGTGAGTTTCGCGGTGTTTCAGACCTACGGTTGACTGAGCCTGTGGTCCGTCGCGCCAAGTTTCCTGATATCGATAGCCGCTAAGACGACTTTTCTTCGTGCGCCGTCTCAAGTATGACGTGCCGCGTTTGCCGCGGTTTTTGCTGTTCGCTTGTCCGCTGGCAACGGAGGCCCGTCATGAAATCTAACCGCATCGCCATCCTGGCCTTTGCCGGAATAGCCGCCGTCGGGGCTGTTTTCGCCGGCACCAGCACCTATGATTTCGTCGCGCACTTGGATCGACAGGTACACGCGATCAGTTGCTCCTACGTCCCGGGCGTGGGCGCTCCCGACGCAAATGGCTCAAGCGGCTGTTTTGCTGTCATGATGAGCCCGTATTCGGCCGTGTTTCGCAGCGCCACCTGGGGGGGCATCCCTATCGCGCTGCCGGGTTTGGCCGTCTTCATCTACCTGCTGTTCAAGGCGGTCGAGATCTTGTGGTGTAAGCGCGAGGAGGAGCGCAGTGAGACCACCTATTTGCTCGCAGCGGCAGCCCTCCCGCTTGCCACCTCAGTGGTCTACTACATCATTTCGGTGACCGCGGTCGGTGCCGTCTGCAAGCTGTGCGTTGGTATCTACGCAGCTTCTGTGTTCGGCTTCATCGCGGTATTGATGGCGCATGTCAAAACGCCGAAGGGGGTCGAGCCCTTGCCCTGGGGGCATTACGCCGGGCAGGTCGTGGTGGGGGTGGTGTTTGTGGTGTTGCCGACCTTGCTTTATCTCGGGATGAAACCCGATGTGCGCGCCGAGCTCGGTCGTTGTGGCAAGCTCATCAAACAACAAGACACCGCCAACACTCGTGTGAAGCTTACAAACACACCTTCTGGGACACCTGCCATTGAGGTGCTCGACCCGTTGTGCCCAGCTTGCAAGGCGCTGCGTGACCGGCTTGAGGTGAGCGGGATTTTGGCGACGATGGATCTGGAAGCCGCGCTGTTTCCCCTCGATAAGGAGTGTAATTGGATGCTCAGTGAGTCGGTGCACCCAGGTGCATGCGCCATCAGCGAAGCGGTGCTGTGTGCAGGAACGCAGGCCAACGAAGTCGTGACCTGGGCGTTCGAGCACCAAAGCGAGTTGCGTGATGCGGCCGCCAAGGATCCCGCGACGGTGCGGGCGCAGGTGCAAAAGGCCTTCCCCAACCTTGCCGGGTGCGTGGACACGCCGGCCGTCAAGGCGAAGCTGAACAAGGCTCTGCGGTGGACGGTGGCCAACTCATTGCCGATCTCGACGCCGCAATTGTATGTGCGGGGCAACCGCGTGTGTGAAGAAGATACTGATTTGGGTTTGGAGTACGCCCTGACGCAGGTGCTTAGCCCTGGTGCGGCAGCGGCGGACGCTGCGGGTCGTGAGGTGACGCGATGAATCCGAAGTTCGCTCGGGTCTTGAGTCCGCTGGCAGGTTTGCTGCTTGTGTGTGGCCTGATCTCCCTGTGGGTGGGTGGCGCTGCGGCGCGGGTGCAGGTGAGTGCTGCCTCGCCGACGAAGAAGGCGGTCGCCGTGGCGGCTGCTGCTGACGAGGGTTTCTGTACTCCGGAGTTGAAGCAAATCTTGAAGCGGGTGCTCACCTCCTGCGGCCTGTTGCGCAACGAGCGTGGGCGTGGCTGCCAGCCCGTCGAAGCCAGGAAGGTCGCGGCGATGAGTGATGGTGATTTCAACGCGCTGTTTCGACCGCTCGCCGATCGTGCGGCCATCGTGCAGTTCGACCTCGACAACGCAGAGCTGGATGATGCTGGTCGGGCGCTCGTG
>JAKLEG010000264.1 GCA_022703175.1 Myxococcota bacterium
GATCGACAAAACCGGTACGCTCACCGAGGGGCGGCCCGAGGTGGTGGGTTTGGAACCGGCGGTTGGCGTGGATCCGCACCATCTCGTGCGTTGGGCGGCGAGTTTGGAGCAGGCCAGCGAGCACCCGGTCGCGCGGGGCGTGGTGCGTGAGGCCGAGCGGCGCGGATTACAGCTCGGGTCGGTGCAGGATTTCGTCAGCGAACCTGGACAAGGGGTGCAAGGCAAGGTCGATGGCAAGCTCTTTCGCGCGGGCAGGTTGAGTTACGTCGTTGCCGACGGTGCTTCTGCGCCTGCCCAGGCCGGGCACGCATTGGGCACCGTGGTCCACGTGGCCGAAGGTTCGCGTTACCTGGGCTCGCTGCATCTGGCCGATCGTGTTCGCCCCGAAGCAAGGGAGGTCGTGGCGGCGCTGCGGGCCGAGGGGGTGCAGGTGGTGATGGCCACCGGTGATCGGCGCGCGGTGGCCGAGGAGGTTGCGCAGGCCGTGGGGATCACCCGTGTCGAAGCGGAGCTTTTGCCCACTGGCAAGCGCGAGTGGGTGCAGCGCTTGCGAGCGGCAGGCGAAGTGGTGGCGTTGGCAGGGGACGGTACCAACGATGCTCCTGCGCTTGCAGAAGCCTCCGTGGGGATCGCACTCGCATCAGGTACCGATGTGGCAATGGCGACGGCCGGTATTACGTTGGTCCATGGAGATCTGCGCGGCATTCTGCGTGCCCGGCGCCTGAGCCATGCCACGCTCACCAACATTCGCCAGAACTTGGTGTGGGCCTTCGGCTACAACTTAGTAGGTGTGCCGTTGGCCGCGGGCGTGCTGTTTCCGGTGACCGGAGTGCTCTTAGGCCCGATGGTGGCGAGTCTCGCTATGAGCTTGTCGTCGGTGTCCGTGATCGCCAATGCGCTCAGGTTGCGCCGTGTGAGGCTTTAGGATGCAGTCCGCCTAGCGGGTCGACGCGGGTGGTAGTTTGTCTTTGAGTGCATCCAGGCGTGCGCGACAGCGTTCGGTGCGGCGGATCATTTTGTCTAGGTCGCGTTTGGACGGCACGGGCGAGAACCAGGCACCCAAGAAGCGTACGCGCCCAGCCAGCCATGCGAGCTCACCCACATGCAATGCCAAGAGCTTGGCGGCGGATTTGGCGTTGTCGAGAGTTCGTTCGGCCTTGGCGAGTTCAGCGTGTGCGCGGCCCACGCTTTGCGGCTCGAACTCACCTGCGGGACCAGTGGCGAGCGTCACGGCCCAGTAGAATGCCTCTGGGGTGGTGCGCGGCTCGGCTTCCTGCAGCCAGCCATCAATGGCGCCCATACGTCCCACCAACTCCTCCCGGACCGTTCGCCACGCCTCTTTGAGCAGGAGTTGCGCCAACAGGTGTTCGGCGTTGTTGAGGCCAGAGCGATCGACAGCGCTCTTCAGCGTGTCTAAGTAGCGGAACGTACTGCGCACTTCGCCTTTGCGCCAGCCTTCTACAGCACCGCGCCACACCCGCGCCGTGTTAGCAATGGCATCGGCGTTAGGGCTGTGGCCATGCGATCGAGAGCCGATCCCTAAGCGCGCCCAGAACGCCCGCCATGAGGCTTTGAGCCAGAAACCGGAGCCAGAGAGATGGGCCTGTTCAACGCCGCCCATCACCGCCACTGTTTTAATATCGCGGAAACTGACGACGGGTTTATCTTCTTGTTTCGATTCCTGTTTCACGAGGTGACGGTAACACACCGGTCGCCCTTTCGGGGAGTTTTCGGCCATTGGAGGTAACTGGTTTTCTCGGCCGTTGCTGCTGAGGGCAGCGTATCGAGGGTTGGGTCGAGATGCTTGTGTGGTCGTGCGTCCGCGCCCTTGAAACGGGCGCCGACTATTGTTCGAAGCAGTACAGGTGCATCGTTTGGCCGCAGCCGCGGTCCTCTTTATGGCTGAAGCCGTTGGTCAGGTGTGGATCGCCCACGGCACCGTTGTCGTAGGCGAGTTCCCAGCTCCAACAATCGGTGCCGCTGCTTTCACCTGCCTCGGTGCTGCCGGTCCAGACATACTCGTAGTCATCGAGCTCGTTGCCACGCTCGTCGTAACGCACCGGTACCGCGGGCCAATCATCAATGAAATCCTGCAAGTTTGACCAAAGTAAGTCGCCGTGGGTGTTCTTCCATGGTCCTCCGGTCTGCATGCGGCCAATGGCATTGACGCCCACGCTCGACACCGACAAGTAGGCGCGGAAACTGCCGGAGAGGCTCGCAGCGCTTGCGGCGGTAGCGCAAAGGGCATCGGCGGAGGCGAGTGCGGTGCTTTGGCCACCTGCGCTCTTCAAGTCGCCATTCCATTCTCCGCTGGTGACGAAGACCACTCGGTCATGCCACGCAGGGTCGCCCATCCCTGTGTCGCCACTGCTACCGGGGTCACTGGGAAGATGGGGATCGGCACCCGTGTGAGCATCGCCCATCACTCCATCGCCGGGCATCATCGGGTCGGCAGGGTTGGGGTCGCTCATTGTGACCGTGGTGTCGCCAGGCGTTATTGGCACGCAGCGATCACCTTGGCGTGCGGTGCCAGCAGCGCATTTCTCAGGACGCGGAGCGTCGGCGGCACAACCGCCAGCAACAGACAGACAGAACAACGGGACGACGAGGACGGCACGGTATTCCATGGCACTTCTCCAGCCTGGACGTTCTAATCCGTGAGCGCGTCGCTGGCAATCGTGGGCGTAGGAACTCGCCGACGCGACTTCCAAGATGAAGCACGTTTAGGAATCTGCAGCTGAAAAGGGGGAGAGGTGGGGACGCCTAGCGCCGGACGGGCTAGTTGGCTTGCGTGGCCTTGGCCACTTCAGCGGCGAAATCTTCGCTGCGTTTTTGTAGCCCTTCACCCAACTGGTAGCGGGTGAAGCGACGCACGACGATCTTCTCGCCGATCTTGGCCACGAGCTCGGTGAGGACCTGCTCCACCGACTTTTCGCTGTCCTTCACGAAAGGCTGCTCCATCAAGCAGACTTCCTTGTAGAACTTCTCGACCTTGCCGGTGGCGATCTTCTCAACCACGTTCTCCGGCTTCTTCTGTTCCAGTGCCTGGGCGCGGCCGATCTCCATCTCTTTGGCTACGACGTCGGCAGGAACTTCGTCACGACGCACGTACTGCGGGTTCACCGCGGCGATGTGCATTGCGACGTCCTTCACGAACTGTTGGAACTCTTCGTTGCGGGCCACGAAATCGGTCTCGGTGTTCACTTCGATGAGCACGCCGATCTTGCCACCCATGTGGATGTAGCTCGACACCGCACCTTCGGCGGCGATACGGCTCTGTTTCTTGGCCGCGCTCGACAAGCCCTTCTTACGCAACCACTCGACGGCCTTTTCCAGGTCGCCCGCGCCTTCGGCCAGTGCTTTCTTGCAATCCATAATGCCGGCGCCGGTTTTGGCGCGCAGCTCTTGAACCATTTGTGCGTTTACTTCCATGACGCTTTCCTCGTTTCTCAAGCAATCCGACCACGGCGAGTCGCCGGGCCGTCACGTTCAACTCACGAAAATTACGGGGCCACCGGCGCGGTCGACTTGTCCGTGTCGTCCTTCGACGGCGCACGCACCACTTCCACCTTCGGGCCGGTCGAGCTGGCGTCACGCGAGGTCAGTTCGCGCTTCGGCTTGTCTTGACCTTGGCCTTGACCCTTGTCTTCGTCGTGCTGCGTTTGCAGGTTCTTTTCCCAGATGGCGTTGCCTTCGGCGCAGGCGTCCGCGGCCTTCGTCACGAAGATGCGGATCGAGCGGATGGCGTCGTCATTGCCGGGGATAAGGTAGTCGATCTCGTCCGGATCGCAGTTGGTATCCACCACGGCCACGACCGGGATGCCCAACTTGCGAGCTTCGGCCACCGCGATGTGCTCTTTCTTGGTGTCCACCACGAAGATGGCGCCGGGCAGCTTGTTCATGTCCTTGATGCCGCCCATGTTCTTCTCAAGCTTGGCCTTCTCGCGGGTGAGCTGCAGGACTTCCTTCTTCGGCAGCTTCTCGAACGTGCCGTCGGTGGCCATTTTTTCGATGGCGCGCAGACGGTCGAGCGAGCCCTTCAACGTGCGGTAATTGGTGAGCGCGCCGCCCAACCAGCGGTTGTTCACGAAGTATTGCCCCGCGCGGGTCGCTTGCTCTTGCACGATCTCTGCCGCTTGCTTCTTCGTGCCAACGAACAACACCTTCTCGCCCTTGGCGACGGCGTCGACCAAGAAATGGTAGGCCTTGGTGAACAACGGCACCGTCTTTTGCAGGTCAATAATGTAGATGCCATTGCGGGCGCCAAAGATGTACGGCTTCATCTTCGGGTTCCAGCGGTTGGTCTGATGCCCAAAGTGGACGCCAGCTTCCAGCATCTCGCGCATGGTAATTTCGGACATAACACTCTCTCCTTGCGGTTGTTCTCGTAACGAGCCGCCGCGCTGCCTTGCGTCGCCTGTTCTACTTACCACCATGGTAAGCACCGCCCAGACGATCCGGCAGAGCGTGTGAATTCCCCATTCACGCGGAGCTCACTCCGCACGATCTGTGTTTGGGGATCGCGGAAGTAGCACAACGATCGGGCGCTTGGCAACCTCCCGATACGGCGATCGAGGCCTCCTATTCGGCCGCCGACCGAGCCGCAGCGCCGCTCGCGTGTTGCGCTCCTCGCCCTTCGCCGACCCCATTCATGGGGCCCTCAGACGGCTCGGGCGGCTGTTTCGGTTCGTCGGCATGCGGGGAACCGATCGCGTTGTCATTACAATTGTGTTACCTATGCCGACCCGTTGGTGTCGGCGTACGCGCCTGCCAAGGAAGGTGTTGCGTGCTAGAACAGACGCTGAATTTTCTCCAGGCGCTGCTCGACCAGACCGGCGCGGTTAACTTCTCCCTCGGTAACCTCCTGATGATCATGATCGGTTGCGTCATGATCTACCTGGCTATCGCCAAGCACTACGAGCCGTTGTTGCTGATTGGCATCGGGTTTTCGTGCATCGTGGCCAACGTTCCTGGGCCGGCCGATGTTCCCGGCGGGCCGGCCATGTCGGCGCTGCTCTACGCCGTCCGAGACGGAGGACTGTTTCACTACGCCTACATGGGTGTGGAAAAGCTCATCATTCCGCCGCTCATCTTTTTGGGCGTAGGTGCCATGACCGACTTCGGCCCGATGATTGCCAACCCCAAGCTAGTCATTTTGGGAGCGGGGGCGCACTTGGGCATTTTCGTGGCGCTGCTTCTGGCAAAGCTTATGGGTTTTACGCTTAGCGAGGCGGGCGCCATTGGCATCATTGGTGGTGCCGACGGCCCGATGGCCATCTTTGTCGCGGTCAAGCTGGCACCCCATCTGTTGGGCGCGATTTCAGTGGCGGCCTACTCATATATGGCGCTGATGCCGATGATTCAGCCGCCGGTGATGCGGCTGCTCACCACCAAGGCCGAGCGGCAAATCGGCATGGGCGAAATCCGTAAGGTCACGAAGCTTGAGCGCATCGTCTTTCCTTTGGTGATTGCCGTGGTCGTCAACCTGTTCTTTCCTCCCGTGGCTCCCCTCATCACGATGTTGATGCTCGGCAACCTGATCAAAGAGGTGGGGGTTACGCAGCGTCTGGCCAAAACGGCCGCCGGTGGCCTGATGAACGTCATCATTATTATTCTTACCGTGGCCATTGGCTCCACCATGGCCGCCGACAAGTTTCTCACAGTGCAAACCCTTGAAATCGTTGGACTTGGGCTTGTGGCCTTTTTGTTCGGCACCGGTTCCGGGGTGCTTACGGCCAAGATCATGAACCTGTTCCTCAAGACCAAAATCAACCCGCTCATTGGCTCTGCCGGCATCGCTTCGGTGCCCATCGCCGCGCGTGTCTCGCATGTTGTCGCTCATGAGGAAAATCCAAAGAATCTCCTGATTTATCACGCAATGGGGCCGAACTTGGCGGGTGTTTTTGGCACCGCCATTTCGGGCGGCATCTTGCTTGCGCTGTTGGGGGCGGGGTAAACGATGCACGCGATTGTCCCTGATACCTTTCAAGGTGCGGTGATCGTCAGCATCATCGATTTCTTCTTGAGCTTTCTCATTATCAGCGGCATCGGCGTCGTGTTGGCGCTGTTTCCACTATTGAACCGGGTGGCAGCGTTCCTAAATGGGCACACCCCGGGGCATGGCACACATGGTCGTCTGAAGGATGCGGCCAACGCTAAATCGGCGCATGAAGATCCGCTCCTGCCCGTGGCCGTCATCTCCGCCGCCGTCACCGCGATGCTCGATGGCGCACCCAATCGGGTTGTAAGCATCATGCCCGTGCAAGGCACCGCCTGGGTGAATGAGGCGCGCATGCGCCAGTACGGGTCACATCGGTTGCGACGGTAACCTATCGCGCAAGGAGTGTTTCTTGCCGGCGCAACTCATCCTGGCGTTCGGCTCAAGTGGGGAGGGGTAGCGTCGCGTTTTTGCCTGATCGTCTGCGCGCCGACCAACCAAGCGCGCCCCAGGCTCCCAGAAAGGCCACGCCACCCAATGGGGTAATTGCGCCGAGGGCTCGAATGCCCGTCGTGGCCAGCGCATACAAACTGAACGAAAAGAGCACGATGCCGGCGGTGAAGAGCCAGCCGGCCATACGCGCGGCATATGGAGCGGGAGGGGCGGCCCGCAGCGCGACGACGAGCAACGCCACCGCATGCACGAGGTGATACTCAACACCGGTTTGGTAAACCGCGAGCATCTCGGGCTCGATCCTGCCCTTCAACGCGTGGGCACCAAAGGCGCCCAAGGCGACGCCCAAAAACCCAGCGATGCTGCCTACGGTGAGGAAGGTTCGATCCACGGTGCCACTCCTGTTGTGCAGTGCGCAGCCAATCTAGGTCGAGCGGCGAGTTGCGCAAGGCTTGCACGGTGAGCTTCGTGCCGACCGTGGTGGCGACACCAAGGCACGCCTTTGTCGCGCGCGGATACTCCTGTTAACGTGAGCCTCTCGGAAAGCGACCGAACTCGCCAGGGAGGTCGATCACCATGCTCGTTGTGGCCTTGTGCGCGCTGGTAGGTGCGGGGCCTCTGCCCCCAACGGCGATACCTCAACCGATACCACCTCCAGCACCGGTCGCTGATTCGGCGGCGACGCAAAGCAAGCAAATGCAGTCGCTGGCAACCCTCAAAGCGCAGTTGCCGCTGCAGCTTGCCGCCGCCAAGGTCAAAGACGATGAGCGGCGCACGGTGATCGACCTCTTGCAGACGCTCGAAGCGATTTTGGTGCGGCCTATCCACACCCCCGACGAACAGGTGGCTCAGGCGCGCGAGTACTTGGCGCGCGGCGGTGAGTTGCGCGATCTGCTCGACGATCTACGGCTCGCCGATCCAGGCGACCTGTTGCCCCCCGGCCCGCGTTCGCGTCTGGGCATTCTGTTTCGCCCCAACGCCCCCGACGGTCGGCCGTACGTGACCCAAGTGTTGCCCCAGTATCGCGGTGACAAGATGGGCATGCAGGTAGGCGACATCGTCGTGACGTTGAATGGCGCCCCAGTCTCAGCCGCCGACCTGGTGCAACAGGTCGTCAAAGCCACGCGCCCCTATCGCATCGAGGTGCTACGCAGCGGCCGCAAAGTGCTGCTTGAAGAGCCGAAGACGAGGTAGGCGAGCGGCGGCTGTTCGGGGCCCGCGGGCCTGCGTTGGCTTTGGCCCATGCATCCGAGATAAGTGGCAGACGACTGTCTGTTGGATGTATCCGTAGTGTCTATAAAAGCAGCCAGCGCGAACGTTCCAGACCCATGCTCGTCAAAGCGCCTGTGGGTACGAGCGGGCGTGACTCATTGCGCCCAAGGGCCATCTCTCAAGGGCAGCTCGGGTGATGCTTTCAAGCTCTGCAAAGCTGGTCACTAAGAGCTATGTGTCAAGTGACGGTGTCAGGTGCGACCGAGCTCTGTCGGTCTGAAAGGATAGGAAGTGCCGATACTTTCTTGAAATTTGGAATCGTCGTCCAGCGGGTGAGAATCCCGTCCAGCCAAAGCCGAGCCCGGCAGGCAGG
>JAKLEG010000265.1 GCA_022703175.1 Myxococcota bacterium
TGGCGGCCGACGGCATCGTGACGCCGCTCACGGAGATCAAGCGGGCGTTTGCCTACCACGATCTGGAGGATGCCAAGGCGCACCTCAAGGCCATTGGCGGCCACCTGTTGCGCCAGGCGCCGGAAGAACGCGTTGGACCGTTGGTGTTGGGCATTGCCGGTTATGGCAATGTCTCCAAAGGGGTGCAGGAAATCTTGGATTGCCTACCCCACACCGAGGCCGACGTGGCCGACCTCGCCGACGCCGCAGCCCAAGTGAGTCATCCGTCGGCACCACTCATCAAGGTGGTCTTCAAAGAAGAGCACCTGGTCGAGCCGATCGCGACGGGGCAACGTTTTGAGTTGCAGCGTTACTACGACCACCCTGAGGAATTTCGCAGTATTTTTGAGCGCCATTTGCCGCACTTGGACATGCTGGTGAACAGCATCTACTGGGAGCCCCGTTACCCACGGCTGGTGACCAAGGCGTGGGTGCATAAGGCGTTTGCGCACGGCGCACGTCCGCGGTTGCGCGTGATCGGCGACATCAGCTGTGACATCGAGGGGAGCGTCGAGGTGACGGTGAAGAGCACGGAACCAGACGCGCCGACCTTCGTTTACGACGTTGAATCGGGGAATGCCAAGATGGGCATCGAGGGCATGGGCCCCGTGGTCATGGCGGTGGACAATTTGCCGTGCGAAATGCCGCGCGAGTCTTCGGAGCATTTCAGTCGCGCGTTGACTCCCCTGGTCACCGAGATGGCTCGCGCCGATTGGAGTGCGCCGTTTGAGTCGTTAGCATTGCCCGACTCACTCAAGCGCGCTGTGGTGGTGCATCGCGGCAAATTGACGGCCGCATTCCAATATCTGGAAGCGCATCTGAAGGCGTCGTGATAGCCGCGCGCATAAGCGATTAGAGGGCAAACACATGCAACGTATCCTGGTGCTTGGGTCGGGGCTCGTGGCCGGGCCGCTCATTCAGTATCTACTCGACAAGGGTTATGAGGTGTTGGTTGGCACCTTGCTCTTGGACCGCGCCAAGGAGCTGGTGGGCAAGCACAAGAACGGCCGCGCCGTGCTCTTGAACGTCGAGGACGACGCGGCGCTGTCGGCGGCGATCGCCGCGTCGGACCTGACGGTGAGCCTGTTGCCGTTTGTTTACCACCCCGTGGTTGCCAAGCACTGCGTGGCGCACGGCAAACATATGGTGACCTCGTCGTACGTGTCGCCCGCGATGCAGGAGCTGGACGCAGCCGCCAAGGCCAAGGGCGTGACCCTCCTGAACGAGGTAGGCGTTGATCCGGGCATCGACCATATGTCGGCGATGAGCATTATCGACGACGTGCGCGCACGTGGCGGTCGCATCACCGCGTTTCGTTCCTATTGCGGCGGTCTGCCTGCGCCCGAAGCCAATGACAATCCGTACGGTTATAAATTTTCTTGGGCTCCGCGCGGGGTGTTGTTGGCCAGCCGCAATGGCGCCAAGTATCGCCTGGATGGGCGCGAGGTGGAGATTCCGCCTGCCAACCTATTCCGCGATATGCACCTGTTAGAAGTGCCGGGGGCAGGTTTTTTCGAGGCCTACCCGAATCGCGATTCCTTGAGCTACATCGACATTTACGGGCTGCAAGGCATCGAGACGATGTTCCGCGCCACACTCCGGAACATCGGCTGGTGCGACATTTTCTATCACTACCGGGCGTTGGGACTGCTTGAGCTTACGGAGATCCCCTGCAAGGGCAAGACGTACAGCTGGCTGTTGCGCAAGGTGCTCGGCATCTCGCCGAAAGCCGATTTGCTGACTGCCACGGCCAAGAGGATGGGCGTGCATCCGCTGTCCCCCGCCGTGCAAACGCTCAAATGGTTGGGCGTCTTCGGGAATCGCAAGTTGCCGGCGGCACGTCTGTCTACGCTAGATGCGCTGGCACATCTGATGATTCAGAAATTGGCCTACGCTCCTGGCGAGCGCGATCTGCTCGTCATGTTTCATGATTTCCGTGTAAGCTACCCAGACGGTAAGCGCCAGCGAATCACCTCAAGCCTCATCGACTATGGCATCAAGAACGGCGAAAGCTCGATGGCCCGGACGGTGTCGTTGCCTGCAGCCATTGGCGCCGACCTCATCTTGAAAGGTAAGCTTGCGACTCGCGGTGTGTTGCGCCCCGTGATCCCTGAGATTTACCAACCGGTGCTCAAGACGCTCGCAACGCTAAACATCGCCTTTACCGAGACGACGTTAGACCTGTAGCATCGCAATCAAGAGTTGGTCTGGGTGGGGGCGGGATCAAGGGAGCTGGCGGATGAGTGAGAGTCCGTGGGTCACGCATCTCGGCCGCGCGCTGCCTCCCGTCGAGATCGACCCTGTGCATAGCCTCGGTTCTTACGTTGTCGAGGCGCAAAGCGGCAGTGAGTATCTGGACCTGTTCGGTTGTCAGCCGCGGCGCGCGCTGGGCTTCAATCACCCCGCATTGCGCGCCAGTGACGGGCTGTTGACCAGTGGCCAAGGGGTCGATTGCCGGTGGCTGGTGTCGCCCGTGTGCACGCAGGCGGTGACGCGCTTGATGCAGCAGGCGTTGGCACCGGATTTTTCGGCAGTGGAGTTTCTAGAGTCGCGTGAAGCCGCGGTTGGGTTTGCAACCCAGATGGTGGTGCATCAACACCAAGGGCGCAGTGTCGGTCGCCAACCCCAGGTGATCACCTTCTCGGGAGCCTGCCACGGGCGCCACGGCTTGGCGGCGCTGTTGTCGGACGCGACGTTGGTCCCCTGGTCGTGCGGCTTGCCCCCCCTCGATTGGCCGCAGCTGCCCAGCCCGACGTTGACTTCAATGAGCCAGGCACAGCAGTTGGCTGTGATTGAGCAGCGCGAGCTGCACGCGGAAAAGGCCCTCGCAGCGACGATAGCTCGCCTTGGGGGGGCGGTGGCCGCCGTGTTCGTGGAACCGATTCAAGGCGCCGTGGGCGAGCACTTCTTCCGCTCCGGTTTTTTGCAGACGCTGCGCGCGCTGGCCGACAACCACGGTTTCCTCTTGGTCTTTGACGAGACGGATTGCGGTTTCGGCATGACCGGCCAGCTGTGGGACTATCAATCACATGGCGTCATACCGGACGTGCTCGTGTTTGGTGGTCGGATGGGCGTTTCCGGGGTCGCCTTTCGCGACCCAACGCTGCGTTTACCGTTGGCCGCAGCCTGGGGGCCCACAGGTTTGTGTGGCAGTTTAAGCGATTTCTGGGCGCTTGATCGAACCTTGGCCGTGCTCGCGGAGGATGACCTGCTGACCAATGCGCGCGCGGTCGGTGGTTACCTCACCAAATCACTTGCGGAGCTTCAGGCCGATCACCCTGAGCTCTCTGGCGTGCGCGGCCGGGGCCTGATCGCCGCGTTTGACCTCCCCGATGCCGAGGCTCGGGATCGATTGGTGACTGCGGGCTTCGAAGAGCACCTATTGATGGCCCCAGCAGGCGTACGTTCGATCCGGTTACGCCCCACATTAGATGTCACCGCTGACACCATTGGTCGCGCGATGGCGCAACTCGACGCAGCCCTCAAACGGGCTCAAGGCAAAAAGACATGAACTCACCGATACCGCTGCGCATCGCTCTCGTTGGCGCCCTGGGGCGTCTAGGCCAACGAGTGTTGGAGCTCGCAGCCCAAGAGCCAATGACCCAGGTGGTCGCGGCGGTGGAACGTTTGGGCTGTGAGCTTGTAAACCCTGCCGTTTTACACGGCGCGCCCTTGGTCACCGATGTTGAAGCAGCGCTCGGAAATGCCAACGTAGTCATAGACTTCTCCGCACCTCCGGCGGTGTTGACGTTGGCGCCGCTGTGCGCCCGCCGTGGCATTCCCTATGTTGTGGCCTCCACGGCGCTGATGCCGGAAGCCGAAGAGGTGTTGGGGCGAGCGGCCCAAGAGATACCCATACTAGCGGCAGCCAACCTGAGCCTCGGTGTCGCTGTGAGTCTGGAATTGGTGGCGTTAGCGGCCGCGCGGCTTGGGCCGGCGTTCGACGTCGAGATCGTGGAGTTGCATCACCACCACAAGAAAGATGCACCCAGTGGCACCGCGATGGCTCTGGCTCGCACGGTGATGGCCGAGCGCCCTGACGTGGCGGTCAGTGAGCGGCATCACGGCCAAATGGGTGCGCGCGCCACGCACGAATTGGGGGTGGCGGCCGTGCGCGGCGGCGACGTCGCGGGTGAGCACACCGTGTATTTCTTTGGGCAGGGGGAGCGAATCGAAATCACTCATCGTGCCACCACACCCGATATTTTTGCCCGCGGTGCGTTGCACGCTGCACGTTGGCTTTTGACGCAAGCCCCCGGGCGTTACGGCATGCGGGATTTGATCCGCGGGCGCTGAGCCGTTGCGGGGGAGATAGGGTGGTACGATGGCACGCGGCTTTGTTGCCTTGGGGGGGAACCTCGGGGACGTGTTGCAGAGCTTTCGCGAGGCCTTGCAGCGCTTCGCGCCAGTCGGAATCCACGTGGCGCGCGTCTCGCCAGCGTTGCGCACAGTGGCGTTGACAGCGTCGGGCAACAACCGCGAGGCGCCCGATTATTGGAACGCGGTGGTTGAAATCCACACGGAGGCGACGCCTGAGGTGTTGCTTGCGCACTTGCTTCGGATCGAGCTGGAGCTTGGGCGGGAGCGCACCGACCGTTGGGGCTCGCGCACGTTGGACCTCGATCTGCTGTTGTTGGGTGAACTCCGCCTTTCGACGCCCACGCTTACCGTGCCACATCCCCATCTCGCCGAGCGGGTCTTCGTGTTGTGGCCACTGTGCGAAATCGACCCCGATGTGCAGGTGCCGGGTACGGGAGCGACCGCTGGCGAGCTCCTCGCTAGATTCGTTCCGAAGGATCAGGGCATTTTGTACCGGCTAACCAATTGGCATCCAGGGAGCGGGTTTCAGGAGGTCAGCGCGGTACGGCGCTAGGGCTCGGCTACTCTTCTTCGCCAAACGGCGCAGTGGCCGCGCGGGCGAGCAGGCGCCCGGTGGCTAATAGCTGTCGGCGGCTCTTCTCGTCGGGATCTACAAGCTCAGTTAATACGATGAGCTCGTTCCCCGTGGTGGCGATCATCAACCGAGCTGGCGTGCCGTTGTCCACGAGCACGGTGCGGATGGTGTGATTGGGGACCCGCACGCTGCCGGCCTTTGCCCGCACTTCGTTGCGCACGCGGTCGACCACCAGTTGCCCCTCGGCCAAGTCCGACAGCACCATCTCGGCGGTGGTATCCGTGAGCGGTGCCGCGGCGTCCTCGTCAGTTTCGGGGCGCTGCCAAAGGAACAACAGCAATAACACGAACTCGATGCCCGCCATTGCGCCAATGACGCCGAACGCCAGGCTCTGCGATTGGGGGGCAAGCCACACCCACACCAACGCCGCCACGGCCAACAGAGCGATGGCCTGCAACGGTATTACTACGCGCATGCGTCGTTGCTGCACCAGCTTTTGCACGTGTCGTGTCGGGCGAGTTTCGTGGCGTCGGGACAAAGGTGGGCCTCACTCCATGATCACGGCCATACGGTACTTCACAAAACCGACCTCAGCCGCCGTCATCAGCACCTGCCGCAAGGTCGCGTACGGTGTGTCTTTGTCACACAGAACAAACAACACGTCGGCGTCCTTGGCTGTAGGAACCCGTTTTTCTTTTAGTTTTTGCAGCGCCTGGAAGAGCGGTTTGACCCGACCTTCTTTGTCGAGGGGGGCGACGATTTCGCCGTCACGGATGCGGGCGACGATTTGTCCTTCGACCTTCAAGGCCTCTTGGCCAATGCCCACCGGCGCATCTTGTTTCGGGGGCGACTCGGAGTTGGAGGAGGGTAGGCGCACGCCACCCATTTCTTCGACTGAGATTTGCTGGGCGGCCATGCCGAGCATCAAGAAGAACAACAGGTTCGTCAACACGTCCAAGAGGGCCGTTAGGTTGATGTTGACTTCAAATTCATTGTCGCCGCCACCACCGCCCGACATGTCACTTCCCCTTGTAGATGCCGGACAGGACAATTTCCGGGAACAGGATGATCTTGCGACCGTCTGGGAGGCGGAACTCGCGCGAGGCGTCCATCATGCGCACGACGTTGTCGTAGGGGATGTCGTCATCGGGGACCAAGATCATGTTGTTGGAAGCCGGGAAGTGCTCCTTGATTTTCTTCAAGGCCGCCGTCAGGCCGGTGTAGTCAAAGCCTGAATCCACTTTGGGCAGCTTGCCGCCGTAGGCCTTGAGTTGGTCGCGGGTCTTCGTGACGCTTTCGCATTGGAGGGTGAAGCCTGCCTGTTTCTCCGCCCGTACGGTCACAGTGACTTTGTCTTCTTCGATGGCAATGGAGGTCTCAGTGTCGGATTGCACTGGAACCGTGGTGGCGACGACGGCCAACGCCGAGGCGCCGAACGCTGCGAGCAGGAAGAACAAGATGTTGGACATGACGTCCATCAAGGGCGTCAGATTGAGATAAACCTCAAAGACCGCTGAATCCTTGCCCAGGAGTCCGCCGCCCAATGGGCCCTTGTGTTCTGAAGCCATCGTGTTGATCCGTCGCCGCTAGGCCGACTTACGCATCCGCTCGCGCACGACAAGGATGGTATCGATCACCTTCGAGGCGGATTGCTCCATGAGCGCCAAGGCGTTGTTCATCTGCGGCAACAACACCAAGTAGCAGATAATGCCGATGGTGGCGGTCACGAGTCCGAAGAAGGTGTTGTAAAACGCGATGGCGATACCTTGCGACAGGAATTGCTGCCGGGTACCGACCGACTCGGAACCTGCGCCTTGGAACGCGATGATAAGGCCGTGAATTGTACCGATGAGGCCCAAAAGCGTGGCCAAGTTCGACAACTGCGGTAAGTAGACCGTGCCTGATTTGAGGCGTTGGATCTCTTTAAGCGCAGCGGTTTCGACGCCGCGGCGAAGCTCCTTCTCGGGGCGGTTGGCGCGCATCAAGGCTGCCGTTAACACCAGCGCCAAGGGGCTGGTGCTCGCGCTCAAGGTCTGGATGGCCTTGGAGATCTTCTGGGCCTCGACCATTTCCACCACGCTGTTCAGCATGTAGCGGGAGGACGAGGTCTTGCCCAAGAAGAAGATCAGTCGCCAGATGAAGATAGCGAGCGTGAGGATCGAGACCGTGAGGGTCGCGAACATGAACGGGCCGCCGGCCAGCAAGAGCTTAATCATGGTAAGTCCGAGGCTCCTCGTTTCGTTTTTGACGTGGCCTGCTCAGGGTAAGACACAGCCTGAGCCGCGCCGCAGTAATGCACACTGCCGAGGGTGTTGTAAAGCTGACTTCCTAGAGTGTCGCGTCCTGGCGCTCCAGGGGCGATCGCCTGGAACCGAATGTTAATACCGGCGCCGCCGGAAAAGTACCGCCAACACGCCGAACACGGCCATGCTCGATGTGGGCACTGTCCGGCAGCCGCCCTGCTCATCAACCGCGGTGACGGGGGATTCTGCACCCGTGTCCTCCGGGTCGAGCGGCTCGGCGGAGGCATCGTAGCCTGCGAACACCATCACCGCCCACAGGTAGATTTCTTGGTCCGTGGTGTCGGTGACCAGTGGTGTGGCCGGGGCGCGTGGCTCGGTGGCACCGGGTTCTTGCGAGATCACCGGTGTGCCTGCCGAGCCCACTTCAGGCAGAAGCGGCGCGCCTGGCGCCCTTCCATCAATGATGACGCCACCAGCGCGGGCCGCGTTCGCGGTGATGAGACCCAAAAACAGGGTCGCCAACGTTAGATAGACTACACGCATGGTTGCCTCACTGCCCAATGCCATCGCTTGGCGCGGGTGTGGCACATTGCCAGTGGCTAGCGACGGTCAGGTGGTAGGTTGCCTCGACAGGCGAACGGGCGCGTTCTTTATCGAGAGTGTTGAGAAAATCGGTGACCAACCGGGTGGCGGCTTGGTAGCGCGGCGAATCGGCCAAACAGACAAACTGCGCGAGCATCGCCAACGGCTTTTCCGAAAGCGTCGCTCGTTGCAATGCGGCCTGTTTTAC
>JAKLEG010000266.1 GCA_022703175.1 Myxococcota bacterium
CGACGATCGATGCGGTGATCCAGGGGTTGCTGAACTGACAAAAACAGGGTCAGACACAAAAAACTTTACACGACCGATGCCGCGGATCGCCCGGGATTGATCTGGTGCGGCAATGCTTCCCCCACGACCTCCATCTCCTGCTGTTGGGCACGGCGTTTCGATGGCGTGACCTGGCTGGAGATGAGCCCCGGATCGATGGCACCTCCCGGTGTGGTGGGGCCACGCGAGTCCATCGCTGCCGCGTTGGGTGTCGATGCCACGGGGCAGCTGTATTGGGTGGGCAACGCAAATCTGCATCACGACGGCTCCCGCTTTGTGGCGGATTCACCCGGAAACGCATTACCAACGACGGAGCTGAGCACACCCTTCGATTCAAACGCGCCGAGTATCGCTTTGACATCGACCTTGCGGCCCGTGGTCGCCTGGCTTGAAAGGTTAGTCGCTGGTGATGCTCTCTACATTAGGCAGTACGACGGTGAGCAATGGTCGGAGTACGGCGCAGGGTCGGCATCAGGTTCGGGTCTTGGGCTTGCTGTCTCATCATTTGCATTGGCCGTCGATTCCAATGATCGCCCCATCGTAGCGTGGACGGCCAATCCTGCCATGGGGCAAAGAAGCGTCTACATCAAGCGGTGGAGCGGAACAGCCTGGGTAGAAATCGGTTCGGGTTCGGCAACAGGCGCGGGGGTCAGCAACTCAACTGAGGATGCCTACGCACCAGCGGTTGCCGTGGCCAACGATGGCACCGTCACGCTGGCTTGGATTGACGAAGCCTGGGACGCGTGGGGGAATGTGTATGTTAAGCAATGGAACGGCAGCACGTGGAATGAACTAGGTCTCCACTCGGGTTCGGGCGACGGAATCCATCCACTCTCTGATGGTCCGGCTGGTGGCCTGAGCATCACCCTCGACCAGGCGATGCGTCCCATTGTTGTATGGGATAGCTGGGCAGATCGAGAGCTTCATGGTGCGCGTTTTGACGGCTCGACGTGGCTGGCGCTCGGCACCGATCCCAGCGACTTGAGTCGGTTGACCTTCAGTGGCACCGACAGTCTCGGCCCAATCGTCGCCTACGCAGCCGAGGGTGCGCTGTACCTCGCATACTCCGAGCAACGCACAAGCGGCGGTACTGTGTATGTGCTCGGGCAGAGAACCGACGGTGTGTGGCAACCCGTATACCCCAAAGGCGCCGATTGGCTTGCGGTATCACCATCAGGAGTCGCAACGGCAGCCCACAGCATGGCACTCGATGATACCGGCCGGCCATGGGTGGCAACCGCCGAAGCCGAGGGAGATGGCTACGCCATTCGAGTGCGCCGCTGGAATCGTGATGCGTGGGTCGAGGTGGGGGTCGGCTCAGCCACAGCGGGTGGCGTCTCCAATGAGGTCGGCCTGGCAAACTCGCCGTCGCTGACGGTTCGAGGACACAAGGCCTGTGTGGCGTGGTCAAGCGAGGCTGGCTACTCGCGCGACATCTCGGTGCGGTGCACGACCTGGTGAACCTATCTTGCAGGCGGCATCAACGACTTCAGCATCTTGATGCCTGCGTAGGCGGCGTCGACCTCGGCCAAGGTCGGGTTACTTGGTAGCGCGTCAATCTTCGCAACAGCAGTGCGAAGCGTGTCCCATTGGGCTTCGGTGAACCGGCTTTCGCCCGCCCACAGCCACAGGCTTGAGCGCGCGTTACTCCACGCCAACGGTTGGGTTCTCCAGGTATCGAGGACATGTGCCATCGTGGCAGCATTGCCACCCTCATTGGGGTGGGAGGCAAAGCGAAATGCCGCCAGTAAGCGAGGATCTTGGATAAGCTCGCCAAATGCCTGGGTTGGAGTCATTCGCCCTTGAGAAGACGAACTGGCAGCAGAAGCCTCCGCTTTGGGAGGTTGCACAACCGGTGTTGCTGACAGGGCTGGAGCTTTGAGATCCGCCTTGGGTGCCATAAACGCCCGGTCGATTTCGTTCTGCAAGAACGGTTCGTCAATCGGCTTGCCGTATTCGATGTGCTCCCTGACTGGACCCAGGAGTTTCTGCTTCGTCTCCCGCTCCCCAGCCACCTCGGCGGGCAACCGCCCGGTCCGCTGGAGGAACTCCACGCGTTTGCTAATGACCCAATCTGCCAATGCTCCCGGCACGCGTTTCGTAGGATGCAGGGTCGTCCATTCATCGTGAAAACCTGGACGAGGTTCATCTACGAACGGTTTGCCATCGCCCAGTTTGCCCGCCTTTGTCAGCTCTGCAATCTGGCTCCAGGTGGTCTTCAACGCAGCCTGTTCGGCCACCGTGGCCGGGCGGAAAACGGCTACCGTTTTGCCTGCGTCCACCACCGTCACGTTGTCTTTGTTAGAGTAGCGACCATCGCGGAGCCACTCGACCACCCTCGCGCCGTGGCCCTGGCCAACTCGTACGATCACCTCACCTTTGGCCGGGGTCTCAACCGTGACACCCCTGGCAGGAGACTCGGGGTCCATGGAAATCGGCTTGCCGAGCAAACGGCTGGCATCCCCAGCTCCCCGGATCAAGGCACCGAATTCCTCGAAAGACCGATAGATAAAACTGCCGTCGGAACCACGAACGACATTGGGAAGCCCCGGAACATGTCCGCCGACAGGGACATTGTCGAGAAACCCAAAGTCCGTGCGGCTGCGAAGGGCCCGTGCAAGCGCGTCACGCTGTTGTGAATACAACGGCGGTTGGCTCCTAAGCTCACCCTTGCGCGGAAGGACGAGGGTTGTACCATTCTCGTGTTGCCAAACCCCAGAATCGAGCCGCGTGTATCCCAATCCGTGCAGCTCCTCGGCGATGGAATACTTCGTGCCCAGATTGCTGACGACGCGCTCAATCCATTGCGAAGCCAACGCGGGATCTTGGCGAGCAGCGACTTGCGACAGCGATCGTGCGAGCGCTGCTTCCGCTGGCGTTGTCTTAAGCGCATCGCCACTCCGACTCATCACACTGATGAGCCCGTTACCGTTATCCTTGGGGTATGCCATGAACTGCCCCTGGGCGGTGTCGAAGTTCACGACCCCACCCTGGTAGCCAACGATCTTGGCGCCCGGCAACTCGGCGACCAGCTTGCCCACGGGCGTAACGGCGGCCCTTTGTGCTGACACCTCCCAAGCACCTGCGACCTGGCGCGCCAACGCCCCGGCGGTCGGCGATTCCGCGCCCAGGCTGGGGGATGCGGCTTTTACGACAGCCTGTTGGCTTGAATCCAACGTCGCGACAAAGGATCCCTCGGGTGTTTTGAATGACACCCGATTGCCCACCGTTTTGACATCGGTGACACCCGGTTGTTCGGCCACGATCTGTTTGAGGCCACCAATGGGCATCCGCGGCAGCTGCGTACGCTGGGCGGGACGCGCCACGCTTCCGGGTGTTCGTGTTCCAGTGGCTCGGCCATTGGTATAGCTGGCAGCATCAACCGAGTTCTCAACCTCACGCCGCAGTTCACCGGCCACCTTGTCAATCTGTGTCTTATAGCGCGCGAGATCCTTGGCGTACTCCCCGCGGCTGTTTGCGGCCTGGATTTCCGAGAAGGCCTCCTTGAAGGTCTTTCCCTCCAAGCGCGTAGAGGTAAGCGACAAACCAACGATCGTGTCCGAAACAACCTTGGCGTAGTCTCGCTCCCCGAGGGGCTTCTGCAACTCTATCGCCAACGATTGCCCGACAAACGCCAATCCCGCCGCGGTGTAGCGTTGGGGCAACTTGAGTTCGTTGATGCCGCCCAAGAAACGCGACATCAACAAGCCGTTGGCTACGCCAAGCGTGACGCCCTTCGCAACCGCGGCTGAATCGCCGTCGGTGCGTTCAATGGCGTGCGCCCCGCCTGTAACGGCGCCCAGCGCGGGTAGGCCGACCGCTTGCGCCTCCATGATGCCCAAGGGTGCCTGACCGAGTCCGCGATAGGCGTACGACAACACGGCATCCAGCGTAGATCGATTCGGATCGACCCCCTTGGCGTTGGCGAGCTGGGCATTGGCGAGCTCGGCGGCAGCGGCGTTGGAGATCTCTCCTGGGCGAAGCCCAAGATTCTTTTCGAGGTACTGTACCCACTCCCCGACCGTGCCATCCCGCATGCCGGTTTGCTTTTCGAAAAAGTGGGTCCACTGCCCGAGGGTGTTATAGAATGCCGCGTTCGCTTCGTGAAAGCCTGCCTTCATCGAGAAGAATGGCTTTTCCAGGCCGTCACGCCATAGTGCCGTGAGCGCGCCTTGGCACTTGCTGGGCTCGATAGCCAACTTGGCTGGCGTCGAGTCTTTCAACACGGTTGCCGGGGACTGGGTCACAAGGACCACCGCCGGCTCATTCGGAACCGCCCCCGCCTTGGCCGGAACGCCACCCGTCTGCAGCTTGGCAGACGCCGCGTCTGAGTACTGACCATTCAAGGCCATCGGATCACGGGGCTTGTCGCCAATATTGGTAGCCATCGCCGTCTCCCTGCGGATGTGTGACGCTCGCTGCCGAGCGCGGGCACAGTCGCGCTATTTGTCCTAGATCGCAATCTACAGTATCGCGAAATACCCGCCAAAGGTGTTTCACGTCCAAAAAACTATGTCTTTTGGCATAGTTACCAAGCACCATACACCACCTCACAAGGCGTGACCTGCCTGCAATCGGCGGTGATTCGACACGCCGGATTTGATGCCACGCCCAAGCCGGAGACGTAGCCACGTGGCCCCACGCATCAAGGTCTTTTGGGGTCACGGAGGCGAATCATGATGCTGACATGGCTCATTGGGCTATTGGGGCTGACCTCGTTGTTGTTAGGTGGCATCCCGCTCGCAGCGTCCTGGCGATTTCGGCGCCACGTCCTCAAATCGATGCGACAGCCCCCTGGTAGCTACAGCCCACCAGCCACGCTCATCATGCCGCATGTCGAAACAACCCGCCACCTTGCGGCTTTGTTCATCGGCGCCGAACGCTGCCAACAGTTTATTGCCATCGCGACCGAGCAGGTCGAGCACCTGCCGTGATACCTCGCCTCGAACCCCGTCCTTCTCCACGGCACCCGGCTCAGCAAGGCTGTTGAAGGCGCCTGCCTGGGCCCGTTGGTACAATTCGCGACTCACCTGCTCCAGGCTCTTGTAGCGCACGATGTAGCTTTTGCCCGTGTCCGGGTTTGTCAGCTTTTGGTACGGCAACAGCCCAGGCTGCTGTTTGGCGGCCTTCACGACCGCATCGGTGAATTCCTCGGTGGCGGCGATAACGTCCACCTGCGCGTAGCCAGCGGCTGCCAGCGCAAAAGCGATCTGCCCCTGATAGCCGGTGGTCGCTTCATACGGACGCAAGCCGCGCGCGAGCTCTACGTAAACAAGCAGGGTGCCACGATCGATGTCGAGGGCAGACATTCCCGGGACCGATTGGGACGCCGCGCGCACCGCCGCTTCACGAGCGAGCTTTACGGGGATGAGATTCGAAAACTCCACCCGTTTTGAGGCGCTGCTGGCGGAGCCTAATTCGGCGACAGCACGTTTGACGACGCCAGTTCTTAGAATGTCAGGCGTCAGCGGCGCCGGTCGACCGTTGGCCCCCGCCACGTCGCCTGCCACTAAGCCGGCATCTTTCCAGGCCGGGTCCTTGGTCATTCGCCAGGCCGCGGACTCGACGTCGAACTTGGGATCGGCAAGTCGACGTTGGGCTTCTGCAAAAAGCGCCTCGGGCGTTACCAGGGCAAAGCTTTGTTGCTGAAACGCTGAGGGTTGCAGCCGGCCATTCTTGAGGTCGTCCTTCACGCTCCAGGTGGCCGCCGCAAGCGACAACGCCGCCACCTGCGCGCCGGTCAGCGTCCACACTTCGGTGGCGTCCGGATTCACTTTGGAAAGCGCTGTCATCAACGTGTTCATGACTGGCAGGTAGCCATACTCTTGAATGCCCGTAAGCGTAGGCTGGAGCATTTGGCACAGGGCGTGAAACCCCACGTCGCCCTGCTCAGCCAACTTCAGAGCCACAGGATCTACCGCCCGAACACGAACTCCGGCCTGGGCCTGAGCAGTCACCGGCACGCCTGTCGCTGTGATCGCGGGTGGCGCAATTGTCATCGCAGCCGGCGCCACATCCTTGGCACCGGTCGCAGGCGACTTTTCCATCACCACCGCGGGCCCACCAAGAGTCGTCTCGACTTTGGCTGGAATAGCACCTCTCGACCCCTCGGCCGTCGCCACGTTGGCATATTGAACATTCACGGCGGCGCTTAAATCCCGTGGTTTATCGCTAATGTTGGCCATTGCTATCTCCTTATCGGTACCCACCCAAAGCCTTGCGGCAAACATGCTATTGGACGGCCACATCCTACAGTATCGCGGTCGCGAGAGCGAGAGTGTGCTTACTTTTGGGCACCGACTGGCTAGGGATGACCCGACGTGGTTCCCTGGCAATCGCTGCCCCAGCAAACGATGAAACCATCCTCACGCAAACCGCACGTGTAGGCTCCCCCCGCAGCGACGCTGGCATAGGGGCCGTTGGTGGGCATGGCCCAAATCACCCCCACGTCACTGGCATCGTCCCCCCAACAAGCCAAGGTCTTGTCGGCGCGGACGCCACAGGAATGCGAGAACCCAACATTTACCGAAAGAAAGGTGCCAGCGGGCGGCGTGGCCGCTGCGACCGACCCGTTGCCCCAACAGGCCACGGTGTCGTCGGTTTTGATGGCACAGCTATGCACGCCCATACCCGAGCTGAGCGCCTTGAACATGCCGGCCGGAGGGCTCGCGCGGCCATTGCCCGAATCCCCCCAACAGACGATCGAGCTATCGACGGACTTGATGGCGCACGCGTGTTCAAAACCCGCGCTGATGTGCGTGTAACTGCCGGCCGGAACATCGCACTGGCCAAACTGGTTTCGCCCCCACGCAACCAGGGTACCGTCAGCTTTGAGAGCCACCGTAAAGCCGCCTCCCACCGCGAGCTCTTGAAACGGCCCGGGCGTCGGCACTGTCAACGTGTCGCCAACGCGCACACCTTCGGTTTCGTTATCGCCCCAACAGGTGATGGTCTGATCACCGTTGAGGCCACAGATATGAAACATGCCAGTGCCGAGCCTAACGATGTCGCTTTCGGTAGGTAACGGCGGCCCAACGATCGACCACGGGTAGGCCCCCCAACAGGTTACTGCACCGTTGCTCTTCAGCGCGCAGGCGTAGTTGTACTCGGAATGCACCGAGACAAACACCGGTGTGGGGTCGGTGACCGTAACCCCTGCGATTGCGGTATCTTGGCCCGCAGCGTTGGTACACGTCAGCGTCAAGGTGGTGGATACGTCGAGCGTGAGGGTGCGCGAAGCACCAGAGACAAGCTCGCCCACTTCGTGATCGACAATGCACACCGCGGCCGGCTCGGGAGGGCTTGCAAAAGTCCAGCTAAACGTCACCACGGTAGCCTCATCGGTGGACAACGCTGTGGGCGACACTTCAAAAGTGTCAATCACGGGTGCTACCAAATTTTCGGCCACGGCGATTTGCGTTGTGGTGCTGTCTTGGCCACCGGTGTTCTCACAGGTGAGGGTGTAGGTCGTCGCAGTGGTAAGGTTGAGCGTGCTGCTACTGCTATTCGTAACCTCACCGACTGCGGGCGAGATGCTACAATGCGGTGTTGGGTTGGGCGCTGTAGCAAAGTGCCACTCCCACACCACCGGCGTAGCCACACCAACCTCAAGCACCGCTGGCGTCACGGTAAATGCCACAAGCTCAGGCGCAACCACGGTCACGATGCAGGCTCCCGCAACACAACGGCCAGCTTCGACACAGTCGTCGTCGGTGGTGCAGGCGGTGGCGCAGCTCGGCTCTGGCTGCTCGGTATCACCCGTGCACACGACGCCTCGGAGGTTGTTGGGACAAGCGTGCACCGCGTCCGCGCATGCCGCGTCGTCGTCGACGCTCTGACATTGCCCATCACTGCAGACGCCGATCGAGACGTGCCCCTGGCATAAGGTCGTTTCG
>JAKLEG010000267.1 GCA_022703175.1 Myxococcota bacterium
GGGGTTGCGCGACGGTTTTGATCTGTTGCGCGAGGCGCTTGGGCCGTACGATTTGGCACCGCCGCCATTGAACCTGGAGGCGGCCAACCTGTCTTTGGCCTCATCACTGGGGGGCGTGCTGCCTGCGGCCAGTGCCCTGGCGCCGCACGTGGGCTTGGAGTTTGGCGTCCCCGTCGCAGGTAAGATCGGAGTGTTGTCTATTGATGGCCTGATGGCGTTCGATGCACAGCGCATTGCAACTGCCATTTCGGCTGATACCAAGAATTTTGATGTGCCGACGCCCGAGTTTGAATTGTTGCGCGTGGCTTTAGGTTTCGTTGCGCCGCCATTGCAACTGGCCCGCACGTTGGACGACCAGGTGCGCGCCGATGAGTTGCATGCCCAACTGAGGGGGCGCACCCAAGGACTGAAAGCGCTATTGACGCCGCCAGTGTTGGGCTTTGCTCGCGCACACCACGTCCGTACGCGCCTTCAAGAGTCCCTCGGGATCCCGGTCGTGGAGAGTCTGGCGCATCTGCCGTCGGTTCCCGGTGCGCGTCTGCAAACTGCGTTGACCGCAAGTCAGGCTCAAGCCGGCGTGACACAGCTGGGCGAGGTGATTGGCAGCAAGGCCTCGGCCGGAAAGCTCTGTAGCCTAACCTTGGCCGGTGGCCAAGAGATCCAGGCGGGCGCCTTTGTGCTCGCCAGTGGCCGATTCATCGCGGGCGGCGTGGGTTGGCAGGCGCAACATTGTCGTGAGGCTCTGTTCGACTTGCCCGTCGCGAGCGAAGAGGGACCGTTAGAAGCCGACGGTCCAGACGCCGTAACCCGGGTGTCGCCGATGGAATCCCACCCGTTGATGACGGCGGGTGTCGTGGTGAATCCGGTGCTTCAGCCGTTGGCGGAGGGGCGCGTGGCCTATCCCAACCTTTTTGCGGCGGGCATGGTGATTGGTGGCTTTGCCTCGCGTTACAGCCTGTGCGCCGACGGCGTGGCGCTTGCGACGGGTCTGTTGGCAGGCCGGGCCGCCGTGAACAAGGCGGGGGAGACGCCATGAGCAGCTATCTGAGCATGCGTCAGTTGAATGCCCTGTGGGTGTTGGGGTGGGCTTTGGTTCGCCACATCATCACTTATCCGTTCGTGGGGCGTCGGGTGCCGGGTCCGTGGCTCAAACGCATCGCTGCCGAGTCGCTGGGGGCGGTGCCCAAGGATGCTTGGGGGATGTTTGCATGCACCTCGGGCTGTTTGACATGTGGTTTGTGCGATGTGGTAGGCACGGCCACCGATCGTCCGTCGCAGTGGTTGGCGGGAATTGCGCGCCATCCGGGGGACTCGTCGTTGGCGTTGGCACAGCTGCAACGATTGGAAATTTTGGCGCCGGAGATCGAACGCCTCTGCCCCGCACGGCTGAAGGTCTCGACGGTTGTTGCGCTGGTGCGGGCGAACCACGGCATGCTGGCCGTTCGGTAGCAGGTTGAGCACCCGGGCCATTGCCGCACTCGCCAACTGCCTGCCCGCTGGCGCGCTCTCGGTTCGTGAGGCCGACCGGCGCGCTGTTGCCGTCGATCTGTGGCCCCGACACCTGATTCGCCTGAGCCATGGGGAACCATGGAGCTTGCCCCTCGCTGTGGTGTGGCCGGAATCTCTCGACGACTTGGTCGCGTTGGTGCGCACCGCAGCCGACGTGGGGGTGACGCTGGTTCCCTATGGTGCAGGCTCAGGGGTCGTCGGCGGTTCTACGCCCGAGGCTCACCAGGTGGTGTTGGACCTGAAACGGATGAATCGCCTGCTGTCGGTTGATGTGCAAGCTCGCTGGGCGCACGCGCAGGCCGGCATTTTGGGCGAGCTATTGGAACGCCAGCTGAACCGCCAAGGTTGTACCCAGGGGCACTTTCCGTCGTCGATTCTTTGCTCCAGCTTGGGGGGCTGGATTGCTGCTCGTAGCGCCGGCCAAATGTCGAGTCGTTACGGGAAGATAGAGGACCAGGTGGTGGGCGGCACCGTGGTCTTAGGCGATGGCCGGGTGCTTCGACAAATGCCTGTGCCGGTGAACTCGGCGCTGTTGTCGAGCCTGATTGGCGCCGAGGGGACGTTGGCGATTTGGGCCGATGCCTTTGTACGCGTGCATCCGTTGCCGAACACACGTGCCTGGCGCGGCTTTATGTTTCCGGATCTTACCCGAGCGCTGGGGGCGGCGCAGGCATGGCTTGGCGCCGGGCTGAGCCCGCAGGTCGTGCGCGTGTATGATCCGTTGGATACCTTTTTGCACCGCCAATCCCACGCACCGCACGTGGCCCGGGATCGGGGTCCCAGTCGACTGGCCTGGCTGGGGGCTAATTTCCCACGATTGACGAGCATGTTGGGGGACATCCTTGCCGGTGGTTGCCTGTGCATTGTCGGCTTGGCGGGCGAACCGGAACAGGTGACGTCCGAGCTGGCGGTGGTGCTCGACCTCGCGGAGCGCTTTGCCGGCATGGACATGGGGAGTACCCCCGGCGAGGCCTGGTTTCAACGTCGCTACGCAGTTTCTTTCACGCAGTCGCGCACCTATCGAGCAGGAGTAGCGGCCGATACGATGGAGGTGGGGTGTGCTTGGGGTCGGGTCGAACCGGTGTATCAGGCGGTGCGCGCCCAGGCGCTGCAAGTGGGCGCCCAAGTGTTGGCGCACTTCTCACACGTGTACGGTGAGGGGGCGTCGATCTATTTCACCTTTGGAATTCCACTCAAAGGCGGCGCCGAGCTTTACGACACCTTGTGGGAACGATGTCTAGCGGCCGCCGTGACCGCAGGCGCAAACGTCTCACATCACCACGGCACGGGGCGTCTCAAACGTTTGGCGCTGGCACGGGTCCTGGGAGGCTCGCGACGCTTGTGGCTTGAAATGGGGGCGCATCTCGACCCTGCCCGCGTCTTGAATCCGGCGCTACTACAAGAAATCGATGGCGCGCCCAAGCCAGCGGCTGCGCCGCCGCAAGAGGTGGGCACGGGCCTTGCCGCATGCCCTCCCGAAATGGAAGTCTCGGCGCTTGAAGCACAGCTGCGTACCCACGGACGCACGTTGGGCCCGGTGGCTCAATTGTTTGGGGCTCGCTCGATTGTAGAAGTGGCTCGCGCCCGCGAGCTTTGGCAGTTCAACGCTCAGCTCCGCGTGATTGAGCCGATGTTGATTGGCGTGGATGGTGAGGTAGCAGGGGAGCCGGTGCACTTTGCGCCTGCGCCCCGCGCGGCCATGGGTCCTGATTTGCTGCAGGCCATGTTGGACGCCACGCCGCAACGGTTGTGGTTGCGCCCCCAGGCCTTCCCTGTCCGTTCTCTGCAGATCACCGGGACGTTTGGCGACTTAATGGCGCTGGCGCGTGAGTTGGTGCGTGATGAGACCACCGGCCGGCTGCCGCTGACCCTCCATTGGGGCGAGGGCGCGGCGCGGTTGTCCTTGATGTTTGTGGCGGACTCGTTTCAAGCGTCACTGTGGAATCGCATTCAACAGGCAGCGTCACGTTTCACATGTGAAGAGCTCCCAGCACCGACGTTGTTGCCGTTGCCAGCGGGGGAGCGCCTATGGCTTGCGGGAACGCATACCGCGTTAAGCACGTTCCTTGATGATGCCACGGCAGAGTCCCTTGCCGGTACGTTGCCGTGGCTTGACCCCCTGGGGGCGGTGGGCTTCGTGCTCCTGCCAGAAAGCCTCAGCGCACCCCAGAAGACAGCATGGCGCGCGCGCGCTCAGCGGCTGCATTTGACCGCCGCGATCGAGCCTGTTGAGTTAGCGCCCCGAGGTCATACGCAGGCAACGCCTCGTAAGGATGAGTCCCATGCGGAGACGTTGGTGCCGCTGCGCACTCTTAGCGTTCACAAGGCCGCCCTCGATAATTGCACCTATTGTCCGAAGCTGTGCCGCTATGCCTGTCCGGTGGCCGATGCCGCCGGGAATGAGGCGTTCACCCCTCGGCAACTGATGCTGACGGCCGCGTTGGCGACTCGTGCGTCACCGCCCCTTACCTCGCTGGGGCTTATGCCACTGTGGGCCTGCGTGGACTGTCGGGGCTGTAAGCGAGCGTGCGACCACGGCAACGATGTTGCGTCGGTGTTGATGGTGGCACGGGCCGAATTGGTCGCGCAGCAGTTGGCGCCCGCACCGGTCCAGGCGTTTTTAGCTGAGTTCCGCCATCGGGATGCCCCTCCTGATGTCGACGAGGCGATAGCGCTGCGCCTGGCCTTGAGGATGGGCACCAACAACTCCCCCACAGCGTTGTTCTTGGGGTGTCAGAACACCAATGCCGATTGCACCGTGGCCAAGGCCGCGTTGCAACTGGCGTTGGAGCAGTTGGGGCCGACCCGCATGTTGACGGGCAGCGTACCGTGCTGCGGCTTGCCGCTGTGGCGCTGGGGGGACCGCGCTGGCTTTGTCAGGCACGCCCGCCGCTTTGCTGAAGCGCTTACCGGCATTCAGCGTTTGGTGGTGGATGATCCTGGCTGCGCCTATGCGTTGCGCGTGCTGTACCCGCAGGTGGGCGTGGACACGCCTCCCATCATCACCACCACCGAGCTTCTGCGCGAGGCCCGTTGGCAGGTCACCGATGCTCTGGCTTGGTCGCCAGCAGACGATCCGTTTGCCACCCGCTACCTCGGCGAGCCTGGGCTACGAGCCCTGCTTGCGGAGCATGGCGTCTCATTGCCTCAAGCCAGTGTGCTCGAAGGTGACAGTGGTACCCCGGGGGGCATGTTGCTTAGCCATTACGACGTCGACCTGGAAAAACGCGTGGCCCGCGCATGGCGAGACGACTTGTTGGGGGGCGATGGACGCCGAATTCTTGTGGCATCGCCTTCCCTCAGGCGCACCTTGCATGCACACGGCTTCGGGGGGGATGATTTGCTAGAGGTATGGTGGCGCCACCGGAAATGAAGGGGCGGACTGAAGCGTCGTATTTCGAAGGAGCTTCAACATGCGGTTCTTGTGTGTCGCGCTGTTGTTGTTGGCCTGGGCAAGTTCGGCCTGGGCCTTGGATGTAACAACGCCCGCCGAGCGTCAGCTTTCTTTGTTGGAGTATGTGGCTAAGCGCGACGACCTGTCGAAAGTCGACAAGACCGCGTGGGACAAGGCGTTGCGCTCGGTGTTTGGCGGCGCAGCGATGAAGGATGGCACTGACGAGGGCGTGACGGTGGCCAAATCCGTCGTCTCAGCGGCCATCTTTTTCGACGTTGAGCCCAAGCGCGCTGCCCGTGCCGCGTACGATGCCTACCACGATACCTACCGCTGGGTGCCTCCCCCCATCGCCATCAACTATCAGATTTTGGTATTGCAGGGGCGCAAGCCCAAGGCCGACCCTCGCCAGTTAGCCTTCGATTTTCCGCGCTATTTCAACGAGGAGATCGCCCCCGATCTGGCCAGCTGGTGGGACGAAATGCTCACCGCCGACAAGATCCCGGCCTTAGAAAAAGCCAACGTCGAAGCGGCGCTGGCCGCTACCCGCACGCTGATGCGGCCGATGTTACGTGAGCGCTTGTGGCTGCTTGTCGAACTCGACGCGCGGCGCGAGTGGTTGAGCCAGAGCGGCAAGAACAAAGAGCTGCAAGAGGTCACTCGGGCGCTGGCTGCGTTGAAAGACGAGCTGCATCGGGATTTCAAAGGCGTGGGAAAAACCCCGGTCATCGGCAACGAGCAGGCACCCGCCTATGAACGCTACCACGCGTTGTGCAAAGAGCTGGGCGTTTCGGCTAAGGCGCGCCCGGCCTACGCGGGCCCCGTAAAGCCGCCACCAGCAGAGCCCAAACCGCAAGCCAAGCTCGAACCGAAATCGGAGCCAAAGCCGCCGCCCGCTAAACCCGAGTCGCTGGCGTCTCCGAGGCCCGCCCCCGCGACGGACCCAACACCGCCGCTCAAGGTGGCGCCGCAGGAGATGATGGTGGATGCCAAAGAGGCAGAGGTCCGTGAACGCAAGGCCGAGAAGGATGCTGGCCATGTCTCGCCGCCGCTCTCTGGCGATCCATTGGTGCCGGTATTTCCAACCTGGGAGAGGGTGTTGAATACCACCGTGGATCGCTGGGTCGGCACGCCTTACCTGTGGGGCGGGGTAGACCACCGAGGCATCGATTGCTCGGGGTTCTCTCGGCAGGTGTTCCGAGAGGCATTTAGCGTTGAGTTGCCGCGCAACAGCCGCGCTCAGTTCGCCACCGGACAAAAGGTAGAGCAGCGCGAAATGAAGGCAGGAGATCTGGTCTTCTTCGACACGATGGACCGCGGCACCGTGACTCACGTGGGCGTTTATCTCGGTAACGGCCTGTTCGCGCACGCAAGCTCATCCAAAGGGGTGACGCGGGCGGAGCTGTCTAAAAAATACCACCAGCGCGCTTTTTGGGGGAGCCGCCGGATCCTGAAGTCGTAGCCAGCACGGAAGGCTCGTCTATGTCTACGGTCGTCATTGCCAATCCCCAGGCCGCCGGCGGCCGTGCGCGGGCGCAACTCCAGCGGCACCAAGCCAAGCTTCGTGAGCAATTTGGTGAGCTGCTGCTGCAGTTCACCACTGGGCCAGGGCATGCCACAGCTCTGACACGGGCCGCCATCTCGGCCGGTGTCGAACGCATCATTGCGGTGGGGGGTGACGGCACCTTCAACGAGGTCGTCAACGGTTTTTTCGATGCGCAAGGACAGGCTGCCGACGCCACCCTTGTCTGCTTTCCGGGCGGTACCGGCGGTGACTTCGTGCGTTCCATCGGCCTCTCCGGTGGCGACGTGATGGCCGCGCTCGCACAAGCAACGGTCCGGCGACTGGACGTAGGACGTGCGAGTTACCGGCGTGCCGATGGCACCACCGAGTCGCGTCACTTTATCAATATTTCTAGTTTTGGTGGTAGCGGCATGATTGTCGACCGAGTAAACCGCAGCGCCAAACGTTGGGGCGGTAAGGCTTCTTTTTTCTGGGGCACCTTGCGCGGCCTGTTGGCCTATCGGAATCAACCTGTGCGCTTAACAGTCGACGGTCTTACCGAGCCATCGATGGTCATTAACACCGTGGCGGTGGCCAACGGGCGTTTCTTCGGAGGGTCGATGATGGTGGCCCCCGAGGCGCGCCTGGATGATGGCCTGTTCGACGTGGTGATCATTGGCGACGTGGGAACCAGCACCTTCCTCCGCTGTGCGCCCAGGCTGTATCAAGGCACGCATATCGCGATGCCGTTCATACGCATGTTGCGTGGCCGCGTGGTGGAGGTGGAACCGCTCGCAGAGACACCTGTGTTGATCGATTTGGACGGAGAACAGCCAGGACGATTGCCGGTACGCTATGAGCTGCTCCCCAAGGCCATTCACCTGCTGGCACCTTGGGACAAGGCGGTGGCGTAGGAAACGTCGTGCGAACTAGTCGAGCGGATGGCGGGCTTTTTTGGTGCGCTTTTGCGAATCGGTCCAGTGCACCCACGAGGCACCCATGCGCTGGCTGCGGGCCATGGCGCGGTTTTCGTCTTGGCGGGGGTTCAACACGGCGCGGGTGAGAAGGGCGGCCAACTGCTCATCGCCAAGGGCTTGAATTTGCGGCGGAACGCGGATGGTCATAGATCTCCCTCTTGTGAGTACTCAAATGTGGTACTGATGAACACTGTACGCTACTTATCGGTAGAATCAACCGAAAAGTGCTGCAAAATCCTGCTGTATGATGACTTGTCAACGATCCATAAGGTTTTTTGTGGGTGCAGGTAGGTAAAAAGCGGTGGGGTAGGTGGTGCAAGCACCGCGGCAAGTCGGAGCGATCAAGCGCCTGGAATTCCGTTAACTTCTGCTTGCAATCCGGGCGGCTTTTCGGTAATTACGCCCGCCTGTTAGTTGGCCGGTCCCCATCGTCTAGCCCGGTCTAGGACACAGCCCTTTCACGGCTGCGACAAGGGTTCGAATCCCTTTGGGGACGCCAACTTTCCTCTTTCAAATCCACCACTTAGCAACATGCGGTTACCT
>JAKLEG010000268.1 GCA_022703175.1 Myxococcota bacterium
ATGACAAGCAGCAACATGCGTCGCCGAAAGCCGCTGATCATGTCCGCCCGGTTCACAGGGAGTCACGCCTACCCAATGGGAGGTAGTCGCAAGCGGTCATCAGCGCCTGACCCTCGGGGCCTAGCAGAAACTCCAAGAACGGTCGTATGCGGCTTTCACGGTCGGGTCGAAACACCAAGGCCAACTCCCGGGTAGCTGGCCAGCTGCCATCCGTGAGGTTTTTGCGGGACGGACGCACGCCGTTGATTGCCAAAACTTTCAGAGGCAAACCTTCGGTCGTGATGGCTCCTAAGCTGTAACTGCCGATGGCACCGGGGGTCGTGGCCAGCGCCGCCCCCATCGCATCGTCGTGATAGAGCACTTTGAACTGACCTTTTGGGAGCCAACGTTCTTGGGTGACCTTCAACTCGGGAACCAGGCGCTCCAACGCCGTGTGGGTCGAGTCGCGCCGATCTCGCCAAAATACCGTGGCGGGTGTGCCATCACGGAAGCTCGTGGCCTCGCCAGCATAGAGCCGCACCAGCTCCGCGGAGCTCACGTCGTCAGCGGCGACACTCGGGTGCGCTGCCACCACGACGGCATCGCGCGCCAGCGGTAGCCAGCGCAAACCAAGCCGACGCTCTTCGTCGGTGAGCGGTCGCGAGACCAACCCCAGATCCACCGCTCCCTCAACAGCGGCGCGGACCCCGCCCGCCGAGCCGATGCTGGCTTCGACGACCACGGGTTGATTTGGGTGCGCACGGCGCCACGCCTCCGCCAGGTGGGTAACAAGCGGTACCATGGCGCCAGTGCCAGCCACCGAGACAATTTTCGGGTCAGGAGGGAAAGCGCTGGCATGTGGTGGTACGGGCGGCGGGGGCTCATCGGCGTCGCATCCTGCCAGGTGCGGTGTCACAGTCACCGTCCACAGCCACGCAAGTAAACCGACACCACGCGACATCTACGACGATCCCCCCATCCACGGTAGCTACCCTTTTAACCTTGCACAAGGCTCAACCACCCAAGCGCAACCAAAGGTTCTGGGAATCGTTAGGTGGAGTCCACGAGGGAGACAAACTGCACAAGGGAAACGGCAGACTGAGTGGTGGGGCGTCCGGGACTCGAACCCGGGGCCACCGGATTAAAAGTCCGATGCTCTACCGACTGAGCTAACGCCCCACGGAGCGCGGAAATTAGCGATCTGCGCGGCCGCGGTCAACACTCTTTCGCGTTTGCAACGCCGAATTCGCACAGGACGTTATTCTGGCTCGACAAACGCCAGGCGGCCACGTCCTACCGAGGTAGGATACCCGGTAAGTCTTAGAGTCAAATCCGGGTTGACGCCAGCCAAGATGCCCTCCGCCACGATGGGGGTTGCCGTGGTAAGGGTGTCGCAGCTTTCGTCCACCAGTCGCACCCGTTTGCCGATGCCGAACAGGTAGCGTTGATAGGCGGTCATGATCGCCTGGGTGTTGCCAGCCAGCAACCGTTCGATCCCGATCTGCAGGCGGCTCAACAATGCCGGCACCAGCTGTGCCGCCGTGATCTCCAAGCCCTGCTGTCGGATCGAGGTGACACGTGGAACAAACGGAGTGGGGATGAGGTCTGGGGCCGCGACGATATTGAGGCCAATGCCGAAGCGAACCAACCTAGCCGAGGTATGCTCCACGGTGGTGGCGGTGAGAACGCCCGCGACCTTGGCGGAGGCCAATAAAACGTCATTGACCCATTTGATGCCCGGGCTGCATTCGGGGGCCAGCTGTTGCAGCGTCTCCGCGACAGCAACCGCCGGCAGCATCATCAGGGTGGGCGCCACCGAAGCAAGCGGCATGCCGAGCGGCATCAGCGCCGAGAGATGGAGATTGCCGGGCAAGGCGTGCCAGGTGCGCGCGCGCTGGCCGTGGAAGCCGCGCCCCGAGAGCGCCAGGGCCGCCACCGGTCCATCTTTGACACACCAACTCAGCTCGCCCAAGCGGTCAAACTGGGAGCTGACGGCCTCGCGAATGACCGCCAGGCTATGCCAACCAGGAAAAGTCACCTCTCCGGTTGTCGAAAGTGGCGCCTTGCCCTTCAGGCACTCCCACAATGCCCGCTCGGCCGTGTTCGCAATACATGGGGTTGCATCCCAGCGCGGCTGTTCGAGCCAAAATTCGCCCACGTGCATCGGGCAATCGCTCAGGATGCGCACGCGGGTGGGTTACGGCGGTAAGGGGGTGGATTTGAGCGCTTGCAGAAAATCCAATAGCGCCACGTTGAAGCGTGCTGGATCCTCCAGATTGGCAACATGACCTGCGCCGGATAGGGTGATCAACTTAGCGTTGGGAATCGCAGTCGCCAGCTCTTGAGCCATCGCGGGCGGCGTCAGGCGGTCCTCTTCGCCCACCATGACCAACGTTGGGCAGGCGATGGCGGATAGGTCTTGGGTGGCATCGGCCCGCCGCGCCATGCCACGTTGTGCGGCCGCAACACCCAGCACGGTGTTGGTGCGAATGAGGCGACGCAGTTCGGCCTCGACGTGTGGCAAAGGCTGTTGGCGCTGCAGCTTGGGAAGCATTTCGGTGGCCACCCAGTCCATGCCAAACTTGGCGGCCTGGTCGATAAAAGCCAGTCGCCCTGCCCGACCCTCGTCGGAGTCTGCCGTGGCGCGAGTGTCGGCCAGCACCAGGCCCCCCAGGCGCGTGCGGTGGCGCTTGGCAAAAGCCAACGCCGCGTAACCTCCCATCGACAGGCCCGCCACAACCACTTTGTTGATCCCCAGATGGTCGAGCACGGCCGCGGCATCATCGGCATACAACTCCATCGTCAGCGACTCGGGAGCCGGGCGACTCTGCCCTAAGCCGCGCGCATCCAAAGCAATCACGCGATACTGCCCTGCCAATGCTTCTACCTGCGGCAGCCACATCTCCCGGTGCAACGGAAAGGCGTGCAGCAACAGTACCGCCGGGCCGCGCCCAGCATCGGAGTAATGGATCGACAGTTTGCCGAGCGCCACGCTTGCCATGAATCAGCCTCTCCCTCACCAGCGCCGATTTGAACGGCTACGGCACCCAACAGAAGTTATCGGTGCCATCACACGTGTAGCCCTCGCCTGTGCGACAATCGCCGCTGTCGGTGCAATCCTTCAAGCAGACAAACGTGCCCGAGTCGGCGGGCTCCTCAAAACAATGTGAGCCCGTCGGGCAACCGGAGAAGTTGCACATCGTCTTGGTGCAAAAGCCGTTAGGTTCAGGGGTCAGACACTTCAGATGCTCGCACGCCATGTCACTGATGCACGCGTCGCCAATGTCAAAGGCGGGCGCGGCTTCACCCGGCCAACGCAGAATGTCACTGGGTAGACAGACTGGGTAGATCTTGTCAGCCTCGTTGTAGCGCTGCCGCAGCACACACGCATAGCCTGGACGGCATCCGGTCGGCGACTTGTTCGGATCACATTCGGTGGCACAAAGCGGCGTGCCGTTTGCATCGATGCATCGGCTCATCGTGTTGAGTGTGCCGTTGTAGGTGGTGTCAGGGCAAAAATAACGGGTGCCCCCTGAGGTCGGTGGTTTGCAGGCGGCTGTGCAGAAGCCGTTCGGGAACCCGGCGGTCAAGCATTGCGGAGGATTCCAGCCGGTGCTGTCGGGTGTCGAGGTTTCAATATCGGGATTGTCGCACTGCGCAACGCTGCTGCAGGCGCCGCCAATCCAGCCCTGGTTGATTTCAATCCCCGCAGGGGGCTCATTCGGATCGCCTGGCTCGGTGGGATCACCAGGCACAGCCTCATCGCCAGCGCTGTCTGGATCACTGGCTTGGCCTGGATCGCTGGGGGGTAGGCCCGGATCGCTGGCATGGTTAGGGTCTCCGGGTTCGTTCGGATCGCCGACAATCACTTGCCCGCCAGGATCGCCCGCGCTGGGGAGCTTCTCAGGGCCGGAGGCTTCGCCCCCGCACGCCCCACATGCTGCGACACACACCACCATCAGCATACGTTTCAACATCATGACCTACCTCATTGACCTCCGCTCATATCATCGTCACAGAGGCAGAGTCTGTCCTGGTTTTTCCCAGGGCACGATACGGCCTAGCATCCACGACGCTTGGGAGGATCGTCAATCCAAAAAGTACCGACAGGGCTTTAAGTGCGGCGGGCTCGGGCCTACTGATGTGCCGTCCCCGAAGGGTTGGGAACCGTCTCCTGACGTTTTTCCAAAAGCCTAGCAATTTTGCGGAACAACATCTGCAAATGGAGAGGCTTGACCTCGTAGTCATCAGCTCCCAAACGTAGGCCTACCAGACGGTCCGATTGGCTGCCGCGCGCAGTGGTGAAAATAACCACAGCGTTCTGAGTGATACCCGCTTTTTCCAAGCGCAAGTAGACGTCGCGGCCATCCAGCTGTGGCAGAGAAATGTCTAACAAAATCACGGCCGGACGCTCTTGGATGCCGAGTTTGACGGCGCTGGCGCCATCTTCGGCCACCAAGGTGAGGTATCCCTGTGCGCGTGCGTAGGTCGACAGAGCAAAGGCAATGTCAGGATCGTCCTCTACCACCAACAACTTCAAACCAGCCACGTCCGACTCCTTAACTGCCCAGCCTGACGCGACGGTTCAGGTCGCAGTGCGCTGCAATCTCGTCGTTATATAGAATGGCGATGGCGCCAGCGTTCGCCAAGTACATGGCGTGATCCAAAAGTCGTAGTTCCCCGCAACACCCGGTTTGGGCCTCCGATAATAAAGACAGAGGCAACGAGCATGCAGGAAAACCGTCAAAGTACAGCGTCGGTTCGTGAACGTGGCCACCAACGTTACAGCTTCAATACGCTGAACGCAGGTACCATGGAGGTCGAACCGCGACGTGCTCTGGCTGTGTTCCGCGCCTTGAATCTCGCCAACAACCCGCACGCCAGTCGTAAGCTCATCAACTTTGCCGGCCGCGACGTTCATGTCCAAGACGGCGCGATGGTGATTTCGCCCGTGGATTGCGATGCCTTGGCTGCGCGCCTGCGTCACGCCGGCTACCCGCTTGACGACCGTGGCATTCGCTTGTTCAAGATGGAGCGTGGTTTTTCGGACGCCGTGCGCATTGGCCCCGACCTGGCTGATGCATACGCCCGCTTCGCCGAGGGCGTCGAGACCCGTTTCAATGTCACTGCCGAAGAATGGGACGCGCTCGACGACGAAACCCGCAATGCCATCCAGGTGTTAATGATCATCGGTCGCAAACCCCAAGAGCTCGCTCAGGTACGAGCGGCCTTAGGCATTCGCGACTCCTGCCGCGCGCCCTCCGGTGTGGTGCTGGTCGGTCGGGTCTCCGGTGAACGTCTGGTGAAATGGGCTCACGTGCACGGCTGGTGCATGGACGCCGACGGCCTGGTCCGCTTGGCTCAAGCACGCGGGGCTCGTGCCGCCGCGATCGATGAGAACCTCGCAGCCTTCGTTTCGCGCAGCATCCGTTGCGAGGGCGAACCGACGCATGACTACAGCCGTGTTTATCGCGATGGTCAGGTGCTGAACCGACGCACCGTCGCGATGCTGAAAGAGGCCGAGCGTCTGCTTGAGGGCGGCGTCTCGTTTGGTGTGGTGAAGGGCTCGTATGTCTCCCCCGAAGACAAAGGTGCGCACCCGCACTTGGGCGGTGGCACGGTCGACCTGAGTCTCGAAGGCGCTTGCCGCGAACTCATCGAAGCCGCTGTAGCAGCGCTGCGCCAAGTTGGTTTTGCCGCTTGGTACCGCGACCGTGGCGACGGCGCCCATATCCACGTGGTGGCCATCGGCGATCGGGAACTCTGTCCGGCCGCGCAATGGCAAGTGCGTGCCTACTTTAAAGGCCGCGATGGCCGCAGCCGCTCTGACCTCGATCCACACGCCCAAACGGGTGTCTGTCTGCCCGAATGGCTCGCGAAGTATCGCGCCGCGATTGCCTAGCAGCCTGCGTTGTCCGCTTTCACCGCTTCCTTTATGCTGCCGCCAATGACGACGTTAGGCCCTGCCATCTCGATCCGCGTTGCGACCCCGGCCGACCTCGCCTGTGTTGTGGAGTTGATGATCGAGTTGGTTGATGAGCTAGGGCCGCCCGATGCGGCGTCCCGGTTAAAAGAGTGGCTCGCTCCCGACATGGCGCAGGCGCTTGTCTCCCCCGCCGTGCGCGTCTTCCTGGCCTTTGCGAGCACGGCCGTGGTGGGTTTGTCGCGCGGCGATGTCCTTGGACACGATCCGATCTTTCGACTGCGGGATGACCAGCGTTGTGGTTACGTCGACCAAATGTACGTGCGCCCCTCCTACCGACGCGCGGGGGTGGGCGCTCAGTTACTGACCGCCTGCGAAGCTTGGTTTCGCGAGCTAGGCATTCAACACACACTGTTGCACGCGGCACCCCGGGCCGTGCGATTCTACGCACGCGAGGGTTACCTGCCCAATCGCGAGATGTTCAAACGTCTGTTGTAGGGCTCTCGCCTGCGTTAGCGATGAAACCAGCGTTCCAACTCGGCGCGTGCCACGCGATGGTAGACGGGCCGGCCGTGGGGACAGTGACCGCCAAAGTCTACGGCGTCGAGCGCTTGGAGCAAGGTCCGCGCCTCGTCGGCACTCAGGTGGTCGCCACTACGCACCGCGGCATGGCAGGCACAACGACTCAAAATACGCAGCTCTGCCTCGGCACCGCTCGTGCCTAATCCGGAACTCTCCAAGGCTTGCAGCTCATCAAGAAGGTCCAGAAGCAATTGCTCGGCCACCTGCGCATGGAGCGCCGCCGGCACCGTGCGTACCGCAAAACGACCTGGTCCGACCGGCTCCACGTCAAAACCGTAGCGCAGAAACAACTCTCGCTGTGTTTCCACCAGCGCTTCAAAGTGTGGGGGGATTGCGAGAATGGCCGGGAACAACAGCGATTGGCGCAGCACCTCACCAGCGTGCGCTTCCGTCTTCAGACGTTCAAAGATAATGCGCTCGTGAGCGGTATGCTGGTCAATGAACCACAGCTCATCCTGCCCTTCGCACACCAAGTAGAGGCCAAGCGCTTGGCCGACCACGCGCAATTGCGCAAAGGTCCCGGTGGCCGTCACCAACGCGGGCTGGTCCCAGGCGGCGAGCGCTAAGGGCTCGCGAACCTCGGCAGGCATCGTCAAAGCAGGCGTACGTGCGCTGTACCAAAAAGGAGATTCTTTAGGAATTTCAAGCCGTTGTAGCGTTTGATTTAAGCGTGCTTGGGGCTCGCCAGCAAGCCATGGTGTGGCTGCCAGCGCGGCGGTGAGGCCGCCACTCACGGTGCGAAACACCACCTCGGCGTCGCGAAAACGCACCTCCAGCTTTTGCGGGTGCACGTTCACGTCCACCGCGTCGGGAGGCACCTCCAAAAACAGCACTGCAATCGGGAACCGTCCCCGCTCCATCAGGCCGCGGTAACCGTCCAGCAGCGCCCGTTGCAACATCCGGTCGCGCACGTAGCGACCGTTGACGAACAGCCATAAACCACGGGTGTCAGCGCGATCCATCTCAGGCCGCGCCACGTAGCCTGAGACCTTGAGGCCGTGGCGTTCGGAAGCAAACGGATACAGCGCATCAACTCTGCGCCCCAACGCCTCACGCAACCGCGCTTCCTCGGAGGCCTGCTCGCTCAGGTCCAAAAGTCGCCGGCCATGGCTCTCCACCATCAATCCGCCCGCACGGCTCCCCAACACCACGCGGGTTGCGGCTTCGACGATATGAGCTTGTTCGGTGGCAGGCGAACGCATGAAGCTCTTGCGCGCCGGGGTGTTGTAAAACAGCTCGCGAACCTCAAACGTCGTGCCAATGGGACAACCCACCTGCTCTACCGCCAGGATTTGCCCTGCCTCGGCCATCACGCGCGTGCCGGCCGGATCGGCGGGGCGGCGGGTGGTTAACGTCAATTTGGCGACCGCAGCAATCGACGACAAGGCTTCGCCACGAAAACCCAGTGAGCGGATC
>JAKLEG010000269.1 GCA_022703175.1 Myxococcota bacterium
ACCGAAGAGGCGCTCGCGATCGTTGCCGCCACGCCAAGCTTGGCCGTCATTGTCACCGATCGTCGCCTGCCCCGTCTGACCAGTGCGCCGTTTGCCGTCGAGAGTCGGCGGCGTCCGCCCTCGCCGATCCGCGTCATCCTCAGTGGCTTTGCCGAACCGGCCGATTTGATCGATGCGATCAACTCTCCCAATGTTTATAGGTACTTAGCGAAACCGTGGCGGGCCGACGAGCTGCGCGCAGCAGTCGCCCATGCCGCACAGCTTTTCGATGCTGGAGGGGGCGAGCTGATTGATGAGATCACCGGGCTGCCGAACGGCAAGCTGTTGCGATTGGAGTTGGAACGCGAGATGGCGCGGGCCGAGCGCTCTACACATCCAGCCTCGGTGGTGGCGCTATCGCTCGTGGAATATCCCACCTACCAGGAATTGGCTGGACCGCAAGCTGCCGAGCGGTTGTTGCGCTCGGTGGCAGGTCAACTCCAAGCCCAGGTGAGGCGGATGGATTTTGTCGGCGTGGCGGCTGAGCACCAGTTCGTGGTGCTGTTGCCGGAGTGCTCCCCCACCGAGATGATTGCGACCCGCTTGCAAAACGCCCTATTCGACAACGCGATGTTTCAACGCGCGGTCCAAGAGCATGCCGGTTTACGGATTCGCATGGCCTCAGTGCGTTGTCCCGAACAGGCTCGTACCGTCGACGCGGTGTGGACCGCGCTGATGCTCGATCGCATGTAGCGCTGTCGTTAGTGTGGCGGCCCCAGGGCGATGGCGATCTCTTGGCGCAGCAGATGCTCGGCGTTGTCGGCGGTGAGCGGCCGGCCGAACAGATAGCCTTGGGCGTACTCGCAGCCCATTTCGCGAATTTCTGCCAGTTGGTTCTCGGTTTCGACCCCTTCGGCCACGACGCTCAACCCCAACGAATGGGCAAGGTTGACGGCGGCGCCGACCAGGATGTGACTGCGGCGGTCGATGGTCATTTCGGCCACGAAGCTGCGGTCGATTTTGACTTCGTCCACGGGGAAGCGGTGGAGCCACTGCAACGATGCGTAGCCGGTGCCGAAATCGTCTAGGCAGACGGCGATGCCGAGTTGTCGCAGCGATTGAATCACCTCCGCCGAGACCGGCGTGTTGTCCAAAGCGATGACTTCGGTGACTTCGAGTCGCACACGCGACGGTGGAATGCGCACCACGCGCAACAGCCGGTCGACATCTTCGACAAAGCGCCGACGCAGCAGCAGATCTGGGGCGACGTTCACGTTCATCGAGGGGCCGTGCTCCTCGCCCAGCTCGTCTAACCAGCGTCGTTGTTGGGCAAATGCCGCACACATCACCTGCCAGCTGATTTCCGCTAAATAGCCACCCTCGACGGCGCCATTGAGGAATTGGTCGGGAGCCAGCAGGCCGCGCTCGGGATCTTGCCAGCGCGCCAACGCTTCGAAGGCCACAATGCGGCCACTCTCAACGGCGACGATGGGCTGGTAGTAGGGCACAAACTCGCAGTGCTCCACGGCGCGACGCAGTCCCTGTTGCAGTGCCAAGTTCTCGACGGCACGGCTGTGCATTTCGCGCTCGAAAATTGCATGACTGCTGCGGCCTTGAAGCTTTGCATGCACCAACGCTGCGCCGGCATCGCGCAAGATAGCATCGCCGCGATCGTAGCTTGTGTGACCCATCGTGATGCCAATGCTGACACTGGTGGCCACCGGGCGGCCATCCAACATAAATGGCAGCGCGTGGGCGTGGTTGACGCGGTCGACCATGGCCAACGCATCCTCGGGGCCATGTACGTCTTCTAGTAGAATCGTGAGCTGATCGGCGCCAAGGCGGGCCAAGGTGTCGCGTTGGCCCAGAAGCGTCTTGGTGCGACTGACCCATTGCACCAAGAGGTCGTCGCCAGCGCCATGGCCTAAGCTGTCGTTGATTCGTCCGAAGTCGTTCAGATCCAAAAGCAACACGGCAAAGCTGTAATTGGGCTCATTGTGGGTGTTGGCCAACGCGGCATCCACGCGCTCAACAAAAGCGCTGCGATTAGGGAGCGCGGTTAACGGGTCTTCGGAATGGGACGCCAACAGCGCAGGCTTGGTAAAACGCAGGACGCTGCCGGCGCTATTGTGAGCGGCTTTGGTCAACGCGTCGTTAACAACCGATTCCAGGAGGTTCAGATCAAACGGTTTGGTGACGTAGTCGAACAGCCCCAGTCGCAATGCCTCGACGGCGGAGTCCAACGACCCAAACGCCGTGATCATCACGATTTCAGAGTCTGGGAAGCGGGCCTTGAGGGCATGAGCGAGCGCCAACCCGCTCTCTTGACCGAGGTTCTTGTCGAGGATGGCCACGTCAAGAGACTGCCCTTCAACCAGGGCCAAAGCGTCGTCGGTATTGCCTGCGCACAGCAGTGTGCGTCCGGGGGCGGTGAGCGCACGCTCACAGACGCTGCGAATGGTTGGCTCGTCATCTACGATCAGGATAGTTGCCATGAGCGCCATTCCTGCGGCTAGCCACGGTTGTTTCAACAATGCCAATCCGACGGGAATTGGGCAATGGTGAAAGATTCAACCTTAGGCCTTCATGACCCAACGGGGTTGGGTGCCTAAGATGCTAAGCCTAGGTCATGCGGTGCAGGGCGGCGTGGGCGCCAGAGGCCAGTTGGTCCCGCCAGACGTTGGCAGGAAACACTCCTAGCGCGGCCACCGCTTGCTCGGTATCGGCGCGCGCCATCGTGCGGGTCGCGGTGAAAGCGCCCAGGCGTTCGAGCTCGGCGCTGACTTGCACGATGCCATCGGCGGTGACGTCGCGGGCGAGCAGGGAGGTCACGTGCTGTTTGAATCCCGCGTCCTTTTCGCAGGCCAACGCGGTAGGGATGGTAATGAGCCCTTGCACCAAATCTTGGCCGCGCGGTTTGCCAGTGGCATGAGGGTCCCCGAACCAATCCAAGAGGTCGTCGATTACCTGGAAGGCATTCCCGAGCGATTGTCCGTACATCCGTGCCGCCTGCCGTTGGAGCAGGCTGCCATTGGCCAAAATGACACCGGCCTCTGCCGCGTAGGCGAAGAGCGCCGCGGTCTTTAGGCGATTCACCTCGCGGACGTGGGCCAATGTAGCGTGCACGTCGCCGCGCCGTTCGCGTTCGAGAATCTCGCCTTCGGTGAGCTCCATGATGGTGCGCGCCAGAATGATCTGCAGGTCGTGAATGCCGGCGACAGCCAGCTTTTCTAGCGCCCACGACAGCAGGTAATCCCCGGCGAGGATTGCGGAGGGGACGTCAAAACGGAGGTGTGCGGTCTTGTGGAACCGGCGCTCGGCAGCGCCATCCACGACGTCATCATGCAGAAGGCTCGCCGTGTGCACGAGCTCGGAGGCGATGATCAGTTCCATCTGGCGCAGCGGATCCGCTCCCAAGGCGCGCATCACGGTGCAGGTGAGCAACGGGCGCAGGCGTTTTCCCCCTGCGGTCAGGCTGTCGCGGGCAATGGTAGCCACACGACTGCTGCGGGACGACGTAACGACGTGTAGCGCGACTTCGATCGCTTGGCGATCGGCCTCAATTTGAGGCGGAAGCTCAACGGTGGCAGCAAGCGACAACGCGGTGCTCATGGCCTCTTCTCAAACACGGTGTCGCACCGACGAGGATGTGACTCCGATTTCAGCAAACAGGAGGGTTGAACATTATGAACGAGTGAAGTCAAGCGCAAGGCCGGCCCCGGAAAGGGTGGCCAGAAAGCGCCACGTGGCGATCGTCTCGGAAGGTGCAATGGATGCATAACGGCATCAGGTCGGTTCTGTGTTCGACGTGCAGCTTTCGCAAGCTCTCTTGGAGCGGGCCGTTGTAGATCTCCGCGAGGCTCTGGAGGTTGGCGTTACCGACGATGTGCATGCGGAAGGCGTCTACACAACAAATGGTCACGCGGCCGTCCCAACAGATGCCCGTGTAGCTCCACAAGTGGGGGCATGGGGGAAAGTCGAGCGAGGGTGCTTCGCCCAAGGCGGCGCGGCCATCGTTAAAGTTGTGCCAAACCTGGATGCCGACATCAAAACGCGACCAAAACGCGACGAAGGCCTCGACCTCGCGGTCAGCCGGAGGCACGCGTACCAGCTGTACTTCAATGTGGGTGGGGGCGCCCATACGGTCTCGGGCATCGATCAAGCCAATGACATTTTTGACCACTCGCTCAAACGCCGGGGAGTTGCGCACTTGTTGGTAGGTGGCGGCGGTGGCGGCGCCTAGACTTACGGTGATCTGTTGGATGCCTTGCCCGAGCAGGAATCGGCTGGTTTCCCGATCGAGGCGGTGGCCGTTGGTGATAAGCGCGATGTGGTGGCCTCGGGAATCGCGGCTGATGCGTTTCACCGCGTCGCGAAACGTGGGCGCGAGCAGTGGCTCACCGATGCCATGGAGGCGGAAGGTGCGGCCGGCAACGGCGAGGCTCTCACTCAGCACCCGGTCCAAGAGCGCTGTCGACATGTCGCCTAAACGGTTCTTTTGTGCGACGCGCACACACATGACGCAGTCAAGGTTGCAGCGACTGGTCAGCTCAAGGTCAATGACGTCCGGAAACAAGGCCATCGTTGCATCATTATATGGGTTGGTGGCGTTCCGGCTAGCCTCGGTGGTGGGTTACGGTTGGGACGTCGGTTCGCGAGGGGGCGCATCTTTGGCGCCCGCAGCCAGAAATGCTGCTGCATCGCTAAACTCGGTGAGGCGGGGGCACGCGGGCAGGCTCTGGACGAAGATTTTCCCATAGCTACGGGTGAGCACTCGGCGATCGAGGATTGCAACCAGGCCGCGGTCGGTTTTTCGACGGATCAGGCGGCCAAAACCTTGGCGCAACAAGATCGCAGCTTGAGGGACTTGATGGTTGCGAAATGGATCCAGCCCTTGTTTGCGCAGATAGTCCAGGCGTGCTGCCAGCACCGGGTCGTTTGGAGCGGCAAACGGCAGCTTATCGATGATGACCAGTCGTAGTGCGTCGCCTGGGACGTCGACGCCCTGCCAAAAACTCAAGGTGGCCACCAACGCGGCGTCGCCATGCTCGCGAAATGCCCCAATCAGGTGGCTGCGCGGCCGTTCGCCTTGCATCAACACCGGTACGTCGCAGTCGCGTTCGATGGCTAGGCGCATGATGGGCAGCATCCGGTGGCTGGTGCACAAAACAAATGCGCCGCCGCGTGAGGCCGCTACCAACTGGGCAGCACGGGTACTCGCCGCGTCGCCAAAATCTGGATGGTCCGGTTCAGGGAGATCCAGCGGCAAGTAGATGCGCGCATGGGCCTCAAAATCGAACGGTGAGCCTAGCGCCAACTCTTCTGCCTCGTGGATGCCCAGCCGTCGGCGCAGGTGCGCAAACGAGCCGCCCACCGTGAGCGTGGCGGACACCAACACGGACGGGACCTGATTCAGTGCCGTGTGCATCAGGCGAGAAACGTCAATGGGGCGTGCGACCACGGCCCGTGATCGATGGCTCTTGTCTCCGTAGCGGACAAACTCAGCGCTTGCATCCCTGAGCCCCATCGGCACTTCCTCTACCAACGAAGCTCTGGGGGGGAGGTCAAGAATGAAGGCCAGCTCGGCAGCGATTAACGCCGTTCGACGTGCCAGGGCCGCACTGTCGGGACCCTGTTGCCCCAGCAGCACGGTTTCGAGTTCTTCAAATGTTTGGTCTAGGCTGCGAAATCGGAGCTTGGTCTCTGGTTTGGTCGCGGCCGCGTTGAGGAGTGTACGGCTTGGACCCAGCGCCAACGCATCAAACAGGTCGGTCGTGCGTTGGCGGGTTCGTTCTAGGAGCGGGCGCACCATTTCGGGCGCGGCAAATTCCATTGCCAACGCCTTCTGGATGTCGTGGCACAGCTCCTCGATGCGGCGCTCCGAGACGCCCATGCCGAAATGCTGGGCGGCGACCTCGTCCAGGTCGTGGGCCTCGTCAAAGATCACGATGTCGTGGGGCGGCAACAACAAGAGCCCCTTGTCTCCCATGCGTTGGCGTAGCGCCAAGTCGGAGAGGTACAGGTGGTGGTTCACGATTATCAGCGTGGCCGACTGTGCGCGCCGGCGCATCTCGGTGACGAAGCAGCGCTCGTACTCTGCGCAACGTTTTCCCAGGCACTGTTCGCTTGTGGCTGACAGGTCGCTCCAGAGCGGTGCTTCGTCGGGCATTCCTGTCACTTCGGCGCGGTCGCCGGTGTGCGTTATCCGTCGCCAAGCTTCGAGAGTCTGGTAGAGGTTCGCATCGCCTACAGAGGGCAACAGCGGTTGGCGAGCGAAGCGGTTGGCGCGCAACAGGCACAGGTAGTTGCTGCGGCCCTTCATCACCTCAGCGTTGAGTGGGCCCCCCAAGGCGCGTGCGAGTAGTGGCAGATCTTGATGCAGCAGCTGCTCTTGCAGTGTCTTGGTGCCGGTGGAGACGACCACCTTCAAGCCGGACAACACTGCTGGAGCCAGATAGGCCAAGGTCTTGCCGATGCCGGTGCCGGCCTCGGCTAACAGCGAGCCGCGCGCGTCGATGCATTGGGCCACCTGCAGCGCCAACGTGCGTTGCTCGGGGCGCGACTCAAAGTCAGGAAAGGCCCGCGCCAGCGGGCCGTCAGGTGCAAAAAACTCGGCCACGCGACGCTTGAGCATGGGACCGCTAGAGGCGGAACTCCTCGGGTTCCAGATCGCGGCTGGGCCGATGTTTTCGCCGATGCGGTGGTTGTCGTTTCGGGGTATCGAGCGGTGCCGTCACTTCGTCGTTCAGGTCGGCATTGCTGTCAGGCAGGCGTTCAATTGGCGCGGGTGTGAACGTCAAGATGAACACGGCCAGCGCGAGGTAGCCCGCTGTTCTTTGGGTGCGGGTGAGTGGCAGGCGTTCATCGCGGACAGGTGGATGCTTGATACCAATAAAGTAAAGCAACACCGCCCAGACAATCCACCACAGGCCGGGATCGGGGCGGCTCGTGTCGAGGATGACCCAGGTGCCCAACAGTACCAGGCCGACCACCACCCATCGTGACAGCTGCGCTTGGCGAGCGCCCAGAAGGGCATAAGCCACGTGGCCGCCGTCAAGTTGGGCTGCGGGAATAAGGTTGATGGAGGTGACGAACAATCCGGCCCAACCGGCCAACGCGACCGGGTGGAGCTCGACCAGGCCATCGTTGGGCGCAAACCAGTGCTTGAGCAATCCGAACAGCAGGGAGTTGCCGAACACCAGGTCTTCACCTCCTAAATCGACCGGGCCGGGGAGGGCCGAATGGGCGAGCCCCCATGCTGTCAGAGGCAGCGCGACCAGGAGCCCGGCAAACGGTCCCATCACGGCCACCTTCAACAGCACTTGGCGATCTCTAGGTTGCGTGCGCATCAGAATGACGGCCCCGAGCGTGCCGAACAGGGTGGGCGCAGGAATGAAATAGGGTAACGATTGGTCTACATGGTTGGCGCGGGCGGTGAGGTAGTGCCCCATTTCATGGGCGAGAAGTATGGCTAGTAATGTCACGGCGAACGGCACACCGTCCCAAAGGCGGCCAGGGTGCGTCGACAGCGTGGTGAAGTAGCTCTGCAGGGAGTGCCCCGGCAAGCGCGGTAGCACGTTGGCGACCACTGCGGATGCAAAGGTCAAGAGCAACAGCGTCAGGTGCACCCACCAGCGCTGACCCTGGGCCTTTGTTTGTTGGGGCACCGACCGAGGAGGTGGCGGTAGCCGGGGCGGCTCATACACATCCATGGCGATCCTAGCCCTTGGGCGCCTCGGCTTCTGGCTCCCACAAGCGAATCGCACGGTCGATAATGGTCAGGACAAAGAGATCCTTCTCGACCTCACCCTCTTTGTTGAAGCGCATCTTTCCCGTGACACCCTCGTAGTTTGGCAGCCTCAGCAGCGCCTCTTGAAGGGCCTTGCGGGT
>JAKLEG010000027.1 GCA_022703175.1 Myxococcota bacterium
ACCAAGAAGAACAGCCCTAGCATGCCCAATGTGATCAGGAGCTCTACCCAGGGCAAATGCGCCTGGGCGGCATCGGGGCCGTGGCCTAGTGCAGGGGATACGAGCAAGAACAGCTCCCAGAACTGCGCGAGCAGTAGCAGCACTGCCATGCTGGCCGCCACGGTAAGCGAGCGCTTGGCCTTACGTGGCACGAGCACGACAAAAGGAACGGCGAATTTGAGGAGCGGCAGCAGCAATAGGTAGGGCAACCAACCATTGTCGTAGCGACGCAGGAAATACGCCGTCTCTTCGGGGATATTGCTGTACCAGATCAGCATGAATTGACAGAAGTAGATGTAGGCCCAGAAGCCCGTCGCGGCGAACATCATTTTGCTAATGCTGTGCAGATGGTTCTCATTCACGAAGCTGTTGAGCTTGCCGCTTTTCAGTAAACCCACCAGCACCAATGTCACGAAGGCGGTGCCGGTTTGCACCAAGTCGGTAAAGGTAAGCACGGCGTACATTGTGGAGAACCAATGGGCTTCGAGCGACATCAGTAAATAAAAGCTGACGAGACTCAAGGTGATGGCAAAAACAATGACGAACAGGGCCGACCAGCGCACATTGGCACGGGTATGCGCGACATCGCCTGTTTGGTCTTGTCTGCGGGAGTTGCCTACGATGAGTGCACCAAACACGATCCACAACAGCACCGAGAGTCCCACCGACACCAGCGCCAGCGACGGATTCAAGAACGCAGCTTTGTGGGTGAGCAGGGCATCGGCGGCCATCACCTCAGCGTCGGCCCAGTGGTACAGCGCATGTCCCGCGTACAACACTGTCAAGCTCAACAACCCCGCCGGCAGGAGGAAGGCACTCATCGCTTCGGGGATGCGTCGCATCGACACCGACCAGGCACCTTTGGCCAAATACAGGATAGCGATCCACAGCACGCCAAACAGCGCCAGGGACAGCACGTAGAACGCGCCTATCAGGTAACCGCCCCAGGCCAGCGTACTTTGCTCGTTGGCGAGCGCCCAGCCAAAGGTCGCAAGGCCTACCAACGCCGCCAAGCCGCTGAGCAAAAGGCTCCACTTGGGCATGCTAAACGGCGCTGGTTGGGCCAGGGGGGCCGTGTGGGAATCATGCTGGGTCATGGGGTCACACCTCCGGCCGGTTGCGCCGCGGGAGGCGGGGGCGCGACGGGTAAACGGCCTTGCAGCTCGCGGATGTAGAGCACCACAGCCCAAAGATCTTGTTGGGCCACGATCTTTTCATGACTGGGCATCGAGTTTTGGCCTCGCATCGGCACGTGAAAAATACGCCCGTCGCTGAAATCGCGTACCCGCTGGGTCATCAGCGAGGGCGGCTTCGGAAACAACTTGGTCACCAAGCCATCACCCGCAGCCTCTTTGCCGTGGCAAGCAATGCAGACGTTTTCGAAGATGAATTTGCCGCGCTTGAGGCTGGTCGGGGTGGCGGTAAGCGGGTTGACCAACTCGGCGCCAGCTTTGTCAGCCTCGGCTTGGGTGTAGGGGTACGGGTTGTCGTGTTGGGCTAGGCTTTTGGGCGGCGGTGCCTGCATTCCAGTCGTGTTGCCACCAAAGATATCGCCACGTTGCGGTTTCATCTTGGGCTGGTCGGCCATATCCAAGAAGTTGAACTCGCGGTGGGGTTCGCTGCCAGCGGGCAGGCCGAACTCGCAGGCCGCCGTGGTCATGAAGAGCAACGGCAGAATTCTACGCATGAGCGTCCCCCTTCTCATCCACCAGTTTTACGCCGTGGGCGCCCAGCGACTGAACGAAGGCCAACGTGTTTGCCGGGTTGAACTTGGGATCGGTGGCGGAGATCCACACGACGAACTTGTCGCGGGTGGCGCCGGTTTTGATAAGCATGGGAGGAGGCTGCGGCACGGTGTCACGCTTCCCGGCCCACACGGCGATGATGGCGGTGCCGATGGCGGCAAACAGAACCATCAACTCAAACGTGATCGGGATGAAGGCTGGCCAGGCGAAGGCTGGCTTGCCGCCAAAGTTCATCGGCCAGTCGTACACCATGATGTAGAGCATCATGGCTTGCGCCGCGACGATGCCGAAAAATGCAAGCACGGCGGTGAGATAGGGCACCCAACTGCGCTTTAGGCCCATCGCGTCGTCCATGCCGTGTACGGGGAACGGGGTGAGCATGTCGAAATGGGTGTAGCCAGCGGCATGGGTTTTTTGTGCGGCGACGAGCGCCTCGTCGGGGACCGCGAACTGACCCAGCACGCCTTTGCTTGATGTTGGAAATGTCATGGGCGACCTCACTTTTGCGCGCCTTGTGCCACGCTTGGATCCATCACGCCCTTCACTTCGGAGACGGCGATGGCGGGGAGCACGCGTACGAACAACAAGAACAAGGTGAAGAACAGGCCGAACGAGCCCAGCAAGATCATCCAGTCGAAGCGAGTCAGGTTGAACTCACCCCAGCTGGACGGCAGGAAGTCCCGGTAAAGTGAGGTGACGACAATCACGTAACGCTCGAACCACATGCCGATGTTCACCAAGATTGACACGATGAACAACACCCATGGGTTTCGGCGCAGCGCTTTAAACCAGAACACCTGCGGCACGATAGCGTTGCAGCCAAACATGATGGCGTAGGCCCATCCGTACGGGCCGAAGACCCGATTCCTAAAGATGAAGCCTTCCCAGGCGCTGCCGGAGTACCAAGCCATGAAGAATTCGGTGATGTAGGCGAAGCCCACGAGCATGCCGGTGAGCATGATCACCTTGGCCATCGCCTCCATGTGATTCAGCGTGATGTAGTTCTTGAGCTTGAACACCCAGCGCATGATCGTCATCAGCGTGATGACCATCGCAAACCCCGAGAAGATGGCGCCGATCACGAAGTAGGGCGGGAAGATGGTGGCGTGCCAGCCTGGCATCACCGAGGTGGCGAAGTCGAACGATACGATGGTGTGCACCGAAAACACCAACGGGGTCGCGAGTGCGGCCAAAATCAGGTAGGCCGCTTCGTAGTGTCGCCACGCGCGGTTGGAGCCAGTCCAGCCCAACGACAAGGCGTTGTACAGCGCCTTGCGCCACGGGTGGGTGGCGCGATCACGGACGGTGGCCAAATCGGGGAGCAGGCCCACGTACCAGAAGGTGAGTGACACCAGGCCGTAGGTCGAGATCGCAAAGATGTCCCACGCCAACGCCGAGTTGAAATTCACCCACAACGGCCCGCGACCGTTCGGGATGGGCACCAGCCAATAGGCAAACCAGATGCGCCCCAGATGGATGAGCGGGAAGATGCCGGCGCAGGCCACCGCGAACAGCGTCATCGCTTCGGCCGAGCGGTTGATCGCGGTACGCCACTTTTGGCGGAACAGAAACAGCACCGCCGAGATCAAGGTGCCGGCGTGGCCGATACCAATCCAAAAGACGAAGTTGACGATGAAGGTTCCCCAGCCGACCGGGCTGTTCGGAGCCACGATCCCCATGCCGACGTAAAACAACGTCGCGAGGGCTACGCCCAGCATGCCCAAAAATGCCAACGCAATGGTGAAGGCGATCCACCAACGCCGGGTCGGGAACTGCTCGGTGTGCACGCAGATGTCCTGGTCGACATCGAGATATTTTTTGGCCCCGGTGACGAGCGGTTCGTCGACCTCGCGGTCACCGCCGAACGGGCCTTGGCCGGTAAGGACGATCGGGCGACCGGTAAGGGCCGCGTCATCCATCACTGTGCTGTAGGGACTAGGTGTTGTCATTGCGCACCTTGGTCAAATAGTGAACGGCTGGTTTTACGCCGACCGATTCCAACAACCGCATGCTGCGCGCATCCGCACACAGCTTGGCTGCGCGGCTGTTCGGATCATTCAAATCACCAAACACAATGGCTTCAGTGGGGCATGCTTCCATGCAGGCCGTCACCACATCGCCATCCTTGAGTGTCGCCTTGTTTCCTTGGCGGGTGGACTCGGCCCGCGCCTCGCGGATGCGTTGCACGCAGAACGAACACTTTTCCATCACGCCGCGACTGCGTACCGTGACCTCGGGGTTGTTCTTCATCTGCATGCGGCCGCGGGTGTTACGTATCGCGTGCGCCTTGATTTCCGGAAACACCAGGCTAAACAGCGGGTTGGTCTGCGCCTTCGAGTACTCAAACCAGTTGTAGCGGCGCACCTTGAAGGGACAGTTGTTGGCGCAGTAACGGGTACCGACGCAGCGGTTGTAGACCTGTTGGTTCAAACCATCTTCGCTGTGCATCGTGGCGTTGAACGGGCAAACCGTTTCGCAGGGCGCGTTTTCACAATGTTGGCAGAGCATCGGCTCAAACACGGTGACCGGCTCTTCCACCACGTCGAGCGGCCCCGCCCACACCTCGTCGCCCCAGCCACCTGCCTTTTCCGGCGCATCGTAGTAGCGATCGATGCGCAGCCAAGACATCTCACGTCCGGCGATAATCGTCTGGGGGCCGACCACCGGAATGTTGTTCTCCGCCTGACAGCCCACCACGCATTTGGCGCAACCCGTGCACTTATTCAGGTCGATGGCCATGCCCCATTGTGGACCCTTCTTTTCGCGCTCGGGCCAAATGGTACGACCGCCTTCCTCTTGTTCGGTGCCAGATTTCGGATTTTTTTGATAGGCGGCGAGGGTGGTGAGTGGCACCAGCGGCCTTGGCTTGCGATCAATGACATCGGCCCCTTGGGCGCCAGGTAGTTGCTGGAAACCACCCTGTTTCTTGAGCGTCACCGGCAAGGCCGCGCGCACAAAGCGACCGGTATGTTGACCCATGAGCGTAAAGGCATTGACGCCAACGTTCTTGCCAATTTCACCGCAGTGCGTTCGACCCTGGCCCAGCGGGATCGCGAGTTGATCGTTGTGCAAGCCGGCGTGCCGATAGGCTGGCAGCGTGAGCGTCACCTCACCCACCGAAACCTCCATCAAGTCACCGTCTTTGAGCCCCATCTCGGCAAAGCGCTTGGGAGCGATAGACACGGCGCTGGCCCAGGTCAGGCGCGTGATCGGATCGGGGAGCTCCTGCAGCCAACCGTTGTTGGCTTGTCGGCCGTCATGCAATGCGAAGTGTGGGTACAACTGCAGCTCAAGATCGGCAGGCGATGCGGTGGGCTTGCCCATCAGGGTCGGCAACGCTTGCAGTCCAGCGTCGGTCAACGCGAACGTGTTGGTGTCGAAGCCGATACCGATGAGTGGCATCATCCCGGGGTCGGTCGTGAGCGGGCGCGCGGTGATGGTGTTGGGGGAGGCTGGCGGGGTGAGGCCAGTCCAGCGGCCGATCACGGTCGCCTCTGCTACGAACCCCGAGCGCAGCAGGTCGTCCCAGGACTTGGCGTCGCCCACCACGTGCGTCACGAGGTGATTGCGGATGAAATGGTAGCCGGCGCTACCTGCAGATTTTTGGGCTGGGTTTTTGGCATCGGGGCGTGCCGCCAACGCAGCCGCCTCCAGGGCGCCGCCCGAACCCGCCGATGCTCCCCAGCTGACCAAGATATCGGTCAAACCATGGGTGTCGTACAGCGGTCGCAACACCGGTTGGGCCACGGCCACGGCAATGCCGGGCATCGCGGTATCGCTCCAGGACTCCAGCGGGTGGCTTGCAGGGGCTAGGTAGTCGCACAGCCGCGACGTCTCATCGAGGCGGTCGTTCAGCGACACCAAGAGCTCCACCGAGGCCAGCGCTTCGGCAAAACCCAGCGCCCGAGGTGCATCGTAGACCGGATTGACACCTGCCAGGATCAACGTCTTCACCTGACCGGCCTTCATCGCTTCCACGAGGGAGGCAAGCGCGGCAGGACCCGGCGTGGCACAGGTGCAGAGAGCTTGGCGATCAAACGCGGGGCCCTCGTAGTTTCCGAGGGTCAGGTTGATAAGTGCGACCGCTGTTTCGAGTGTTAAGCCGTTGGTGGTGGCTGTGGCGGTGATGCCCGAGAGCACGACGGCGCGACCGGCGGCATTGATCAGCTCGTCGGCCAAGCGCTCAAACACCTGGGCAGTCAGACCCGTGGGGGTTTGCACGTCGGAGGGCGCAAACGGCGTTAAAGCGGCGATCACCGCCTCGTTGCTGGCGAGCGGCCCGTACTTGCGGCTAACGATGAGCGTGTGTGCCAAGGCGGCGGCCACGTTGGCCAGTTGCGAGTCGCGCACACGAATGCGTGTGTCGGCATTGGCCCCGGTGAGCGACAGCCGACCTTCCAGCTGGATGAAGCGGCTCATGCCGCCCTCGGCGTTGGGCTCGCGCCGCTTGGCAAATTCTAGCTCCATGCCGGTTTCAGGTTGGTCTAAAAACTCGGCGCCAAAACCTACGATCAAGGCAGCGTGTGCGAGGTTCGGGCGTGGCAAGTACGGTCGGCCAAACAAGGCTTCCGCTGCTTGGGTTTGCACATCGCTTCCCAGCGGCGAGTAGCTGACATGACGGATGTTCAACGTACGTACGAGGTCGGCGATGAGCGTCGTCGTGGCGGGGCCGGTGATGGGCTCTGTGAGCAACACCACATCGCCCGCCTTGGCTTTTAGTTGGCGTACAACCTCGGTCCCGACCGTGAGCCAATCCACCTTGAGCGGGTTGCCTTTGCCGCGTCGGATCGAGAGTGGGCCTTGGGCGCGGTCGGGGTCGTACAAGTCCAACAGCGCCGCTTGAGCGCGCACGCTAACGCCAACTTTGGCCGGGCAGGCGGGGTTGGGGGTGATTAAGATCGGTCGGCCCTCGCGGGTGCGCACGAGCACCGGGGCCCCGGCTGACACCGTGGCGTAGAACTTGGGCCGTCCTTGGGTACGCAGCCCTTCGGGCATTTCGACAAATGGCAGCGAGTTTTCTTGGGGCGGTTGGCAGCCGAGCGTGGTCAGGGCGGCTGTCGTGGCGATGCCGCCGCCGAGCTTTAGAAAATCGCGACGCGCCAACGCGTTATCCAAAATTGGAAGTTTGGCGCTGGCGACAGGACGAGGTGTCTCTTCGTGAGCTGACATCATCTTCTCCAGAGGCATTAGCGGTGGCACGTGACGCAGTCGGTGGAGGCAGCCATTTCCGGCTTGCGGTGGCACTCGACGCACCAGCCCATGTTGAACTTGGTGCGTACTTGCACCACCGAGTCGTTTTTCACGTCTAAGTGGCAATTGACGCAATCGAGCTTGGGTTGGCCCTTGTCGTCCACCGCGTTTAAGTGGGCCGAGTGATCGTAGTAAACGAAGTCGGGCAGGTCGTGTACCTTCACCCACGGAATCGGCTCGCCCCGTTCCCAGTAGCCTTTCAGCACCAACACCCACTCTTTGTCTTGGCCGACGACGCTGTGGCAGTTCATGCAAATGTCGGTGGAGGGCAACGTCGAGTGTCGGCCTTCATACGGCATCGTGTGACAGTAGCGGCACGGGATTTGGTAGCCGCCCAGGTTCACCTCTTTGCCGTTGGCGTCGGTCACCCAGTTCGGGTCCCCGGCCATGCGTTTGTGTTGGAAAAAGATCGGCTGCTTGGGTGCATACCCCTGCTTTGGGTTGATCATTAGGAAGGCAAGCACGCCGAATCCGGCCAGTGCCCCTAACACCACAGCCAATTGCATCGGTTTGTTTGGCAGTTTCATCGGCTCAACAGTCCCTCGTTGACACAACAATAGTTTCGCGAGTCTCGACGTCGCCTGTGGGCAACGGCCGATCAGCGTCATCGTTCAGGATGCGCACGGGAGGTGTTTCCAAGTCATCAAACTGGCCGGTGCGCACGGCCCAGATGAACAGCGCTAAAAAGACCCCCGCGGTGAGCACCGCCAGCGGCAGCAGGATGAAGATCATGGCCACGAGCGACCTCCTGAGGTACGGCTTGCCGCCGCGCTGGTTTGGAATGTGCGTCCCAAAACCGAGGAGAGAATCACCGTCAGGGAGGAGAGCGGCATCAACGCCGCCGCGAGAATGGGGCCCACGAGACCCGCAATCGTCAGACCCGCACCGGCGAGGTTGTAGATCAACGAAAATGCCAGGTTGCGGTGGATGACGTTCATCACGCGGTGACTGCCGCGCCACAACTCTACGAGCGGCATAAGCCCAGGGCGGGTCAACACCACGTCGGCGGCGGCCACTGAGGCGCCGGAGCCGCCCTGCATCGCCACGCCCACGTCGGCCAAGGCTAGCGCCGCGGCATCATTCACGCCGTCTCCTACCATCATCAATTTGCCGGTGTGCGGCAGCTGCGTGCGAGCGGCTTTGAGGTCAGCCACAAAGGTGCGTTTGGCCTCCGGGGTCATGCCGCCGTGGGCATGGTCGGAAGTGAGGCCTAGCTCCCGGGCGACGCGGGCGACGACCGCAGGGTGGTCGCCAGAGACGATGTGCAGCGTCAGCCCAGCGTTGGTGAGTGCTTTCAGCGCGGCTTTGGCATCGGTGCGCAACGGATCTCCGAGTGCAGCTTGGGCAACCACCTGGCCAGCCACTGCGATAAACAGTGGGCTTAGGCCCTGCGCCGACCATATCTCGGCTTGGCCTTGGTGCGCTGCCGTGGGCGCCACGCCAACAGTGCGCAGCAATGCTTCGTTCCCCACCGCGACGTGTACGCCGTCGACCAACCCTTCGATGCCCTGGCCGGGGTGCTCACGTATTGCCTCCAGCCTATGTACCGAGCCCAACGGCGTCCGCTGCGCACGGCGGAAGGCCAAGGCTATGGGGTGAGCCGATTCGGCTTCGAGCGCCAGCGCCAGGTCTAACGCTTTGGGCATGCCCTGGGTGGCCACCAGCCGCAGCTTTCCTTCTGTGAGCGTCCCGGTTTTGTCCAACAGCAGCGTGTCCACCTGGCGCGTCAACTCCAACGACTCGGGGTTCTTCAAGAAGATGCCGGCGCGCGCGGCTCGTGCCAGCGCTGAGGTGAAAGTGACCGGTGTGGCAAGGCCCAAGGCGCACGGACAGGTTACCACCAAAAGCGCCACGACCTGCTGTAGGGCCAGCCCGACATCGCCACCCGAGCCGAGCAATACGCCAACACCGAGCGCCGTGGCCAAACCTAGCACGCCCCAAACAAAGGCTTTGCTGATGCGGTCGGTGAACTGCACCATCGGCGCCCGTCCGCGCATCGCCTCGTCGACGAGTCGTAGTAAGCCGCCCACGCGGGAGTTGGGGCCCACCGCGCGAATCTGCACCACCAAGCGCGCCCCCAGATTGGTGGCACCGGCCACCACCCAGTCTCCGGGGCCTACCGGCAGCGGTGTGGCTTCACCTGTCAACACGGCTTGGTCGAGCTGCGAGTTGCCGTGCAGCACGATGCCATCTCCTGGCAACAACTCGCCCGAGCGCACCTCCACCTTATCTCCTGGAATCAGGCTCGTGACGGCGACTTCGGTGGCCAAGCCTTCAGCGTCTAGGCGCCGGGCGAACTCGGCAAACGCAACGTGGCGTAACACCGACGTGCGCTCCAGCGCCAGACGCTGAGCCCGTTGCTGCAGGTAGCGCGCGCCCAACAGCAAGGCTACGAGGCCTGCCAGCGAGTCAAAATAGACGGGGCCGTGGCCCAAGAGCGTTGCGTAGGCGCTGTAGCCAAAGGCGCCCAGAAGCGCCAAGGCCACAGGTAGGTCAATGTGGGGTACGCGCTGACGCAGGCCGGCCCACGCCGTGCGGAAGAACGGCTGTGCCGAGAAGAGCATCACGGGCAGTGACAAACCCAGGCTCATCAGTCGGAAGAAGCGCGCGAACTCCGGGCTGATGTCGTTCAGCTCGCCAGCGTAGAGGGCCAAGTGGATGAACATGATGTTCATCGCCGCCGCAAATGCGACCCCCGCCTTGATGAGCAACGCACGGTCGTTGTGTCGGCGCGCGGCCTCCAGGCGATCATCTTGGGCCAGGTGTGGTGTGTAGCCAATCGTGTCGAGCGCGTGCGCGATTCGCGAAAGCGAAATAGCGCTGGGTGCCCATTCAACCTCAGCTACGTGCGTCGCCAAGTTCAAGCGCACGCTCGCCAGGCCATCGACGGCGCGCGGCAGCTCTTCCACCAACCAGACGCATGCGGCGCAGTGCACCCCCTCCAAGTACAGGCGCAACCGCAAGCGGTCGTGGCCACAGGGCTCCGCGTGTATTTTGAGCAGGGCCGGATCGTCTAGCTCTGCATATTTACGGCCGGAGACCTTGGCTGGGACGCCACGGCCACCTTGGCGCTCCAACAAGCGGTAGTAGCCGTCGAAGCCCCAATCGTGCAGTAGTTGGTAAACCTGGGCGCAGCCGCGACAACAAAATTGCTGTGTGGCATGGGTGCGTTGCTCGCTTGCCGGCACGTCCAGCCCGCAATGGGCGCATGCCGCAGACATGGCAGCGGCAGGAGCGGCAGGAGCGGCGGGTGCGGGTAAGCGGTCGGCGTGGCTCACGGCTGATTGGCTCCCTTAAGCACGTTGACGCGCGCGGTGTAAACGAAAGGGGTGTTTCCCAGGTGCACATCCAGGTGCAGCTCCCAGAGCCCTGCGACTGGTAGGCGGGCGAGGGTGCGATAGTGGCCGGGGGCGTGCGGCAGGGCCACCAGGTCGCTTGCACTGTTCATGCGGGTCTCGGCTGGGCGAATGGCAAACAGCCGGCCGACGAGGCCGGTCACCGGGGCGCCGTCGCGATCGTGGACGGTCAGGTCCACCGGACGGCGCTCGGCCAGATCGAAGGCGCTGTCTTGTGGGACCTCTAGTTGCACCTGCCACTTCAGGGCGGCGCTGGCGGCTTTGACAGCTTCATCGGCGTCCCAGTGCAGCGACTGCTGGTAGTACTGGCTCATCGGTTGCGGTGCATCCCGCCGCGTGGCTACATAAACCAATATCCCTTGTGCCGTGATGGACATCACCAGCAGGCCCACCAGGTAAGCCGGCCAGCGGTAGCGGCTGAGAAATTGCGTGACCTTCATCATTTGCCGGCCCCCGCCCGATACGGTCCGAGCAAGACAAACGTTTGTGTAAGCAAGAGCCCCGTTGAGGAGCGGATCTCGAAGCGGCCGCGCGCCTGACCGTTCACGAACAAATCTTCGTTGAGCTTGGCCACCAGCTCCACGGTGCCCACCAGATCACCCGGCACCACCAGCGGCGATTGGCTCACTACCAACTCGGCGTGCTTGGGTTCTACGAGCGTCACGGTAAACGTTTGGGTCTCCGGCCGATTGTTGGTGATGCGCAGGCGCAGCTGGTTGGCCACTTCGCCGGTTACGAGCAAGCGATAAGGTTCACGACCATTGCGTAAGATTTCGGCCCGGGCGTCGGCGCGCGTGAACACCAGCAGCGTCAAGGCGGCGCTCGTGAGGGCTAGAATACCACCATAGACGAACAGGCGCGGTCGCACGAAGCGTCGGGGTGCACCCGACAACTCGCGCAACGAGGTATAGCGGATGAGCTTCAGCGGTCGGCCTAGCTTCGCCATCACATCGTCGCATGCCTCGACGCACTGGGCGCAGCCGATGCACTCCATCTGCAAGCCGCGGCGAATGTCCATGCCGGTGGGACAGGTGGCGATGCAGCGCCCGCAATCCACGCAATCGCCTACGAGCTGACCCACGTCGCGGGCCCGCTTGGGGGCGCGCGGTTCGCCGCGCTTGGTGTCGTAGCCAACGATCACCGTATCGGCATCGTACAACACCGTTTGCAAGCGGCCGTAGGGGCAGGCCACGGTGCACATCTGGTCGCGGAAATAGGCGAAATCAAAAAAGACCAGGGCGCTTACGAATAACCAGGTAAATAGCTCGGCCTGATGTGCGGCTGGCTCGCTCCGCAGGCCCTGGACAAACGCTTCAAAGCCGACAAAGTAAGAAACGAAGGTTGCCCCCAAGAACAACGCCACCACCGTAAAACCAAGCCACTTAGCGGTTTTTCGTGCCACGCGCTCCAAGCTCCACGGGCCTTGATCGCGGCGCCTGCGCGCACTGACCTTGCCTTCAAACAGGCGCTCCAGCGGTCGAAACACGAACTCCAAGTAGATTGGCTGTGGGCATAGGTAGCCGCACCAGAGTCGTCCCCACAAGGCGGTGAGGGCAAACAGGCCAACGATCACGGTGGCGCCAAAGGCCAGTAAAATTAGGTTGTCGGTAGGGTGGAATGTGATCCCCACGATCGTGAACTGTCGGTGCACAAGGTCGAAGAGGATCCCGGGTTTGTCGTGCACCCGAACGTGTGGCATCGCCAAAAAGAAAGCGATCAGCGCGTAGCCCATAACCTTGCGCAACCGGACGTATGGGCCGACGCTCGGCACCGGGTCGATCCACTTGCGCGAACCATCGGCCGCCAGGCTGTATAGCCGGTCGCTCTCCGGCGCGAGCGCAAACGGGCTCTGCCGTGGCACGTCGCCCGAGGTGGGGGCAAGTGGGGTATCTGAAGTGTCGGTCACGTGGTCCTAGGTGGCGCGCGCGCGGCGCGATGCCGTTGCTGTGCGTCCCCCTCCGTAGGGGGAACCCAAGAGAGAGCAAGTCATGGAGCCTCGTTAGCCTTTCGGGAGCGGCTCGGGCTCCACCACAACGCCTTCGGCCGGTTTGGGGTTGGCGGGCAAGGAGCCTTGCAAACTACGCACATAGGCCACGAGCGCGGCGAGCTCGGCAGGAGGGAAGGCACGGCCCCACGGAGGCATGCCCTTGGCTGGGACGCCTTTGGCAAGGGTGGTGAAGATCTGCGTGACCAGGCCGCCGTTGATCCATTGGTTGTCGGTGAGGTTAGGCCCGATCAAGCCTTGCGCATGGTCGCCGTGGCAGGCTGCGCAGGTCTTGGCGAAACGCGCCCGCCCTTGTTCTAACACCGCCGGATCTAGGGCCCCTGCCAAGAGGACTTGGGTGGTGGGGGGCACAATCGGATGGGCGGCAAAATAGGCTTGAGTCTCGGCCTTGGCGACCACCTGATCGGCGCGATACTCAGCGCTCATCGAGGCCGGGCCGAACGCCAAGGCGTAAAAGCCGATGTACAGCACCGCAAAGGTGATGCTGCCGTACAACAAGGCCATCAACCAACCGGGCATCGGGTTGTCATATTCCTGGATACCGTCGACATCGTGATGCAGAACTTTGTCTTCGTATTGGGCCATGACTCAGCTCTCCCTGCCGCTTACGTGGGCCGTACTTGCGAGCGAGTTCGCCGCGTTTTTTGCAGGCGTGTCCTCCTCAAGCGGCAAGTGTGCCAGGTGGTCGTAGTGGCTCTTCGGGGCACGCAACACGCGGATCGCGATCCCCGCAAACACCACGATAAAGAACAACAGCGAGGCGATGGCCCAATGCGAGGCCCCAGTCGCGGCGGTCACCTGTTGCAGCATGGTTAGTTGCCTCCTGGCGCGGCTACGGGGGCAGGCGCGGGCTCAGGAGGGGGCGCCAACGTGGAGACGGGCGTCGCGGCGGGAGTGCGCCACTTGATGTCGCTGCCCAACCTTTGCAGGTAGGCTACCAACGCCACGATCTCTTTGTCGGAGAGGCCGGGTGGACCCTTTTGGGCCTCCACGTCGGCCGCGATGGTTTGTGCCTGGCGTTGAATGCTTTCGGTGGCGGTTTCCAGGTCGGCGTCGGTGTAAGGCACACCGGTGATACGCAACGCGTTCATTTTGGTCTGGATCAGGCTTGTGTCGAGTGGTGTGGCTTGTAGGTGCGGGAATGCTGGCATGATGGAGCCCGGGGTGGTGGAGCTCGGCAGCTCCATGTGCCGCACGTGCCAGAGGTTGGGGAACTTGCCGCCTTCGCGGTGCAAATCGGGGCCGGTGCGCTTCGAGCCCCATTGAAACGGGTGGTCGTAGACAAACTCGCCTACCTTTGAGTACTCGCCGTAGCGTTCAGTCTCATGCCGGAAGGGTCGCACCATCTGCGAGTGGCAGTTGTAGCAACCTTCGCGCAGGTAGATGTCGCGTCCGAGGATTTCCAGCGGTGTGTAAGGCGTGACGCTGGCGATGGTCTTGACGTTGGATTCGTCGACGAACATCGGCACGGCTTCCACCAAGGAGCCCACGGAGAGCGCCAGCACCACCAAGATCGTAAACACCACCAAACGTCGCTCCAAGAAGCGATGGATGCCGGTCGCGAGCGTGTGCTGCACACGGTAGAACGCGTAGTCGTAGGTGTTGGGGGCGGTCACCGCACCTGGGGCGAGGGCCTCTTCGCGCACCCGCACCGGCACTTGCACCGCCTCGTCCTCAAGTGAGCCCTTGGGCGCCTTCGCCATCGTGCGCACCAGGTTGTAAAGCATCAAGAGCGAACCTATGAGGAACAGCGAGCCACCCACGAGGCGCACCCAGTACATCGGCACCAACGTCACGACGGTTTCGATGAAGTCGGGGTAGGTGAGGCGGCCGTCCGGCTCAAAGGCGCGCCACATGGCCCACTGTGTGATGCCGGCCACCCACATCGACACCTGGTACAAAATGATGCCCACGGTGCCGATCCAAAAATGAGTGGTGGCGAGCGACTTGCTGTACAGCTCCGTGTGCCACAGGCGTGGTACCACCCAATACAAAATCGCGAACGCCATAAACGAGTTCCAGCCCAAGGTGCCGGCGTGCACGTGGCCGATGGTCCAGTCGGTGTAGTGCGACACCGCGTTCACCGACTTGATCGACATCATCGGGCCTTCGAAGGTGGCCATGCCGTAGTAGGTCACCGCGACCACGAAGAACTTTAGCACCGGCTCTTCGCGCACCCGGTCCCAGGCGCCGCGCAGCGTGAACAGGCCGTTCACCATACCGCCCCAGGAGGGCATCCAGAGAATGAGCGAGAACAGCATCCCCAAGGTCGAGGCCCACTCAGGGAGCGCGGTGTAATGCAGGTGGTGGGGGCCGGCCCAGATGTAAACGAAGACAATGGTCCAGAAGTGCAAGATGGAGAGCTTGTAGCTGAACACCGGGCGTTCTGCGGCCTTCGGCAGGTAGTAGTACATCAGCCCCAGAAACGGCGTCGTGAGAAAGAAGGCGACGGCGTTGTGGCCGTACCACCATTGCATCAACGCATCTTTGACGCCGGCGTACACTGGGTAGCTGCCCAAGGCTGAGTAGGGGATGGCGATGCTGTTGCCGATGTGCAGGATTGCCACCGCTACGATGGTGGCGATGTAGAACCAGATCGCCACATACATATGCTTCTCGCGCCGAATCGCGATGGTGCCAAAGACGTTGATGGCAAAGATCACCCACAACACCGCGATGGCGATATCGAAGGTCCAGGGCAGCTCGGCGTACTCTTTGCCTTGCGTGTAGCCCAATGGCAGTGCCAGTGCGGCGCCGACGATGAGCAATTGCCAACCCCAGAAGTGCACGCGCACCAAGACGTCACTGATCAAGCGCGTCTTCAGCAACCGCTGAATCGAGTGGTAGGTGCCGGCGAAAATGAGGTTGCCGCAGAAGGCAAAGATCGCGGCGTTGGTGTGCAGCGGTCGCCAGCGGCCAAAGGTCAGGTATGGCGCAAAGTTCGTTTCAGGTAGAAACAGCAAGGTCGCGACGATGACGCCGGCCAAAAACGCCACGATGCCCCAGACAATCGTGGCAATGAAAAACATCCGCGCGATCTTGTCGTCGTAGCGAATTGTCTCAACTTGGCTAGCCATCGTCTGCGTCACTCCCATTGCCTAGGCCCGCACGCGTAGGTGCCCAGCAATCGGTTACGAGGGGATCGGCCAGGGGTCCCGATTGCGGACCAAGGCAGGCCGTAATGCGGCGAAAACATAGCGCAATCAGGTACGCGTTAAAAGGAGATAAGAGCACTCCAGAATACCCTGGGGCGTGTTGAGTAGGTTCATGGTGGCCAACCGCGTCGCGCTAGGGTTATGGGATCAAGCCCCAGTGACGCAAGTGTTCGAGCAATTTGCCGCGGTCGATCGGCTTTACGATGTAAGCGTCGCAGGATTCTTTAAAGGAGGTGACGACGCTCGCGCCATCGCCCAGCATGGTGGTCATTACGATTTTGGCGTGGTTGGCGCTGGGAACCTGGCGCTCTTCTTCGAATTCGCGAATGGCTCGTAGTGCGCTGCGCCCGTCCATTTCGGGCATCACGATGTCCAGGCAAATCAGATCGTACGGTGCGCCGCTCTGGTGTGCCTCTTTAATGGCCATGAGTGCTTCACGCCCGTTCACCGCCACGTGGGCCGGGCCATACGGCCGTAGGATCTCCTGCAACAGCACGCGGTTGGTGAAATTGTCTTCGGCGATCAGGCTCTTCATGGCGCTCTCCCGGGGGCGACGCCGGTGGACAGGTAGCTGCGCATCGACTCACATAACTTCTGGACTTGTTCGCTCACCGCCGGGAGCAGTGAGCGCGCGGCCTCCATGTGACCATCGCGTCCCAAGCGTTCCATCGCGGCGGCGGTTTGGCGTAATGCCTCGCCCCCGACGTTGGCAGCGACGCCTTTGACGGTGTGGGCTTGGGCCGACAAGGCCTCTACGTCGGCACCCTGCGCGAGCCGTTCTAGCGTCACGAGTTGCCGCGGGATGTCTTCCAAGAAGGCCCGCATCACCACGCGGGCCAGCTGCTCGTCCCCCATGAGGCGATCGCGGAACGACACCCAATCCAATACCGGCGCGCGGTTGTCGCTGGTGCTCACCGCCTGTGTATCTTTCGCGGGCGTTGGGGTGGGCGTCGATGTATCGGGCAGCCACTTGGCCACCATCGCGGCCAAGGCCTTGGCGCCAATCGGCTTCGCGAGGTAGTCGTTCATGCCGGCCGCCAGGCAGCGCTCGCGGTCACCCTGCATCGCATGCGCGGTGACGGCAATGATCGGCACGGCGCGGTTCAACACCGGGGATTGCGTGCTGCGAATGACGCGAGTGGCCTCGTAGCCATCCATCTCCGGCATCTGTACGTCCATCAACACCAAATCGAACGGCAAATCTTTCAGCGCCTTGATCGCCTCGACGCCGTTGGCCACCGCCTCGGCGCGATAGCCGACGTTGCGCAGAATCCCGAGCGCCACCTGTTGGTTGGCGACGTTGTCTTCGGCCACCAGAATGCGACAGTTGGCGCGATGCAGCTCCTGGTGGTTCGATTTGTTCTCCAACGTTTGTCCGGCATGCTCGCCGCCGCGTGGCGCCAACAACAAACGCAAGCACTCGCGTAGCTCAGCGCGTCGCACCGGTTTGGCGATGGCGGCCTCAAATCCAATTTCGCGCCAGCGGGCCATGTCGCCGCGCAAACACAACGGCGTCAGCATCAGCAAGCGCACATCTTTGATGTGATCATCTTTCTTGATGATACGTCCCAGCTCCTCGCCGGTGAGCGTCGGCATGCGCATGTCCAAAAGCGCCAAGTCGTAGGGCTCGCCTTGCGACACGGCTTGGCGCAGCTCCCAAAGCGCCGCCGAGCTTCCGGCCACGGCTGTGGCGCGCGCACCCCAGGCCCCCAAATGCGACACTAGCATTTCCCGATGGGTGGCATTGTCGTCCACCACCAGCACGCGGGCGCCGATGAAACCCGGCAGGCTGGCTGGCGCCTTGACGAACTCTGGTTCGGCTTGACCAAAGCGCACCGTGAACCAAAACTCCGAGCCGCTCCCTTCATCGCTGTGCAAGCCAATGCGGCCCCCCATCAGCTCCACCAGGCGTTTGGAGATCGCGAGCCCCAAGCCGGTACCACCGAAGGTGCGGGTGTTGGAGGCGTCCACCTGGGTGAAGCTTTGGAACAACAGCTCTTGTTTTTCTTTGGGGATGCCGATGCCGGTATCGCTCACCGTAAAGCGCACGAAGGTGTCGTTGCCGACGCTTTGCTCCAGATGTGCGTAGGCCACGATCTCGCCCTGCTTCGTGAACTTGATGGCGTTGCCCACCAGGTTAATCAGAACTTGGCGCAAGCGGCCGGGGTCGCCGCTGAGGCGTACAGGCACATCGGTGGCGGCAAAGCAGGCCAGGTCGAGCCCTTTATCCTCGGCGCGCATCGCCATCAACGAGGCCACCTCATCCAACAAATCGCGCAGGTCAAAGTCGACAAACTCCATCGTCAGTTTGCCGGCCTCGATCTTCGAAAAGTCCAAGATATCGTTGATGATCCCGAGCAGAGATTCGGCGCTGGCACGCACCATCTCGGCGTAGCGACGCTGCTGCGACGTGAGCTCACTGTCGAGCAAAAGGCCGGTCATGCCGATGATGCCATTCATCGGTGTGCGAATTTCATGGCTCATGTTGGCCAAAAACTCGCTCTTGGCGTCGTTCGCTCGGGCGGCCTCAATGGCCAGCTGGTTGGCGCGCGCAATGGTGTCGGCCAGCTCGGCGTTTTTCTTGCGCAGCGTTTCATCGGCTTGGAAGCGGTCGGTGATGTCGATGACCGTGATGAGCCAGCAGTCCCGACCCTCGACCTGGATGGATACGCCCGACAGCAGGCCGACCCGGCGCGCATTGCCTTTGGTGCGGAACCAGATCTCGCGACTCTGGGTTTGACCGCGACTCTGCATGGCGGTGCGTGTGTCGAGGCGGTCTTGGGGGTTGTCGTACAACCCCAACTCGTCGCTGCTGCGGCCAATGACTTCATCGCGTGAATAACCAAACGCCGACAAGAAAGCTTCGTTCACTTCCAGGAAACGACCATCGGCGACGTTTAGCAGCACCATCGGTGTGGCGGTGGCCTGGAAGACGCGATTGAACTTCTCTTCGGATTGCAAAAGCTTCGAGACGTCCTTGGTGATGCAGTACATCGCTGGCTGACCGTCCCAGCTTCCCAGGATCACCCGCGACTCGACGGGGATTTCGTTGCCATATTTGTTCATCATCGGCACCTGGCAACGATCCATCTGTCCGAGCACAATGGCCGCAACCATGCGCCCAGTCTCGTCTCGGCGGTGCGGAGGGTGCAGTATCAGCACCGATTGGCCATTTAACTCCGCCGCCGAATAGCCCAAGCGTCGCGACACCGTTTGATTGGTATGGAGAATGCGCCCCTGCTGATCCAACACCAACAACATGTCATCGAGGGCGTTAAACAAACCGTGAAAGTTCGCGCGGGTCAGCGCCAACTCGGTGGCGAGCGTGCGTTGCTCCTCGTTTTCCAGGCGCCGCAGGCTGGCGATGCACGGTCCGATGCGTTGTGCCAGCGCGATCAATACCGCTTGCGTTTCGGGCGAGACCTCGTCGACCACGTACGACGCCATGTTCAGGCAGGCCACCACTGCGTTGCCATCCAATACCGGAATGATTCCGACCGCCTTGATCGGCTCGTTGGAGAGGCGTCGGCCCACGGCTTGTTGGAGCGCGGCATGGAGGGTGAACAGCGGTAGCTTCTCTTGTACCAGTTTGGCCAGCGGATCGCTTGAAGCGATCGTGCGATTGGCCTCGACAAAACTGTCCGGCAGGCCAATGTGTGGAGCCAGCGTCAACGTGCCGTCGTTCTGCGCCAGGTAAATGCCACCCGCTTCCAACGTACCAAGCCGGGTCGCGGTCGCCAGACACCGTTGCAGCGCCTCGTCGAGCTTGGTGATGCCCGCCAAGGCCTCGGTGAGTTTAGTGTCAGCACGCGCCGTGATTTCTGGATACGCTAGCGCCGTCTCAGGAACCGTCCCCATATGCGGCTCTCCCCTCTACACCGCTTACCCAACCATTCACCAATCCATTCCTATGATGTGAAGGGTTTTTGCTTTTGGCTAGGCTTGTTCGGTCGATCTCGGGGAGCATCGTGGTGCGTAGCGGTAGACGTAGATCTGGGTCCTCCGAACGGTCATCGCCGCAACACATTCGCAAGCAGGTGACCCGGTCGCTACGGGGCGGTCACCGCCGCAGTTTTTGCCACTGTGCGCGGCTCCGTCGCAATGGTGAGCCCCTCTTTGTTGGCTTCCACCTTGGCACTGCCACCCGTTTGTAGCTTACCGAACAGAATTTCGTCGGCCAGCTTCCGGCGGATCTCGCGGTCGATGAGCCGACTCATCGGCCGAGCACCATTCTTTTCGTCGTAGCCATGCTCGGCCAGCCAGGTGCGCGCGCTGGTATCCAGCTCCAGCGTGACCTTCTTCTCACGTAGCTGTCCTTCTAACTCGCCCACCAACTTCTCTACCACTTGTTCCACCACCTCGGTGGAGAGCCGTTCAAACGCCACCCAGGCATCCAGGCGGTTTCTGAACTCGGGTGAGAAGGTCTTTTCGATCGCCTCCTTACCGGCGTGGCTGCGACTGTCGCCGCCAAAGCCCATGCTACGTGCGGCGATATCAAAGGCGCCAGCGTTGGTGGTCATGATCAACACGACGTTGCGAAAATCGGCTTTGCGTCCGTTGTTGTCGGTGAGCGTCGCGTGGTCCATCACCTGCAACAAGATGTTGTAGACATCCAAGTGAGCCTTTTCGATTTCGTCCAAGAGCACCACCGCGTGCGGATGTTTGATCACCGCATCGGTGAGCAGGCCACCTTGCTCAAACCCTACGTAGCCGGGCGGGGCGCCAATCAGGCGACTCACCGTGTGTTTTTCCATGTACTCCGACATGTCGAAGCGTAAAAACTCGATGCCCATCACCTTGGCCAGTTGTTTGGCCAACTCGGTTTTACCGACGCCGGTGGGGCCCGAGAACAAGAACGACCCCACCGGTCGCTCGGAGGCGCCCAAGCCCGCGCGCGACAGCTTGATGGCTGCGGTAATGGTTTCGATGGCTTTGTCTTGCCCGTAGATCACAAGTTTCAGGTCACGCTCTAGCGTCTTGAGCTTTTCTTTGTCGGAGGTGGTCACCGTGCGAATCGGCACGCGGGCGATGCGGGCGATGACCTGTTCGATCTCTTTAACGCCAATCACCGGACGCTCGGCAGCTGGCTCGGGGGAGGCCGCTGTCGCCGACGTGGTGCTCTCGCCCGAAAGCTTGAAGGTTTTCAGTCGCATCGCCGCGCCTGCTTCATCCACCACGTCGATGGCTTTGTCGGGCAAGAAGCGATCGGTCATGTATTTGCTCGCGAGCTCAGCGGCGAGTTGCAAAGCTTCATCGCTGTAGCTGACGTTGTGATGGGCTTCGTACTGGGCTTTGAGTCCCATCAGAATGCGCACGGTATGCTCTACCGACGGTTCTTTGATCTCGATCTTTTGGAAGCGGCGCGCCAAGGCTTTGTCCCGCTCGAACGCGCTCTGGAAATCTTTGTAGGTGGCGCTGCCCATGCAGCGCAGATCGCCATTGGCCAGCGCTGGCTTCAGCAGGTTCGACGCATCCAGCGTGCCGCCCGACACCGCGCCCGCGCCGACGATGGTGTGGATCTCATCGATGAACAAGATGGCGTTCGGTTTGGCGATGATGGCGGCGACCACTGCTTTGAGTCGGGCCTCGAACTCGCCGCGAAATTTGGTGCCGGCGATGATGGCGCCCATGTCGAGCGCATAGATCTCCGCATTCTTGAGTAAATCCGGAACCTGGCCCTTGTGGATCGCAAGCGCCAGGCCCTCGGCCATGGCGGTTTTGCCGACCCCCGATTCGCCCACGAAAATTGGGTTGTTCTTACGCCTGCGGCACAAGACATGGATGGCGCGCTCCAACTCGTCCTCGCGGCCGATCAAGGGGTCAATTTTTCCGGCCGCGGCGCGCGCACACAGGTTGGCGGTGTAACTCTCCAGCGGCTCGGCTTTTTTGCGGCGTGGGCTTTCGTCGTCATCGTCATCGCCACCCACCGCGGTGGGCTTGGCCTCGTCATCTTTGGCGTGGCCGTGCGAAATGTATTCCAGAATATCTAGGCGGCCGATGTTCTGCTGCTTCAATAGATAGACGGCATGTGACTCGGGCTCGCGATACATTGCGGCCAGCACATCCCCGGCTTCGATCTCTTTCTTCCCAGCCGACTGCACGTGGATGGCGGCGCGACGTAGCACGCGAGTGAGCGCGGGCGTCTGCTCCAACTCCACCGGTTGCTCGGGCGGTACCCCGGGCATCTTTTTGAGGAAGGCTTCGAGTCCGGCTTCGAGCAGCGCCAGGTCCGCGCCGCAGCCCAACAGTAGGTCGCGCGCGACCGGATCTTTCACCATCGCGAACAGCACGTGCTCTAAGCAGACCGTATCGTGACGGCGGCGCCGGGCTTCTTCGACGGCGCGGTTAAACACCATTTCTAGATCACGTGAAATCATACCTACACCTTTGCGAGCGAACGTAGGAGCGAATCGGCTCTTGGCTAGCTGTCCACCGGCTCGACGCTGGCGCGCAGCGGAAATTCCTGTTCGCGCGCCATCCGCATCACCTTGTCGGTCTTGGCTTCAGCGACCTCATACGAATAAGTGCCCGCGACTCCGACGCCTTGTTGATGTACGGCGAGCATAATCTCCACCGCCTCTTCGTTGCTGCGGTGGAACACGGTCATCAAGACTAACACCACGAACTCCATCGTGGTGTAGTCATCGTTGTGCAACAGCACATGGAATTGCCGCGGCGTTTGTAGCTCGTGGTCATCCTCGGTGACGACGTCGGTGTCGGCATCGGGGTCCATGCCGATAGGGCTATCATCATCTGTGGGTTTGTGCGGCGCTGCCATGGCTTAACATTATAGTGGTGAGTGGACGGTTAAGCGACAACCGAGTGTAACCGAGAATTTGATCGTGCGATCTTGCTGACGATGGTCTTGTTGCGCTAAGCGGGGGCCACATCAGGCGATCTGTCTGATCAAAATCACACCACCAGGAATGGGAGTTCCAATGACCTTCGCGAAAGCGTTCGCGCGCTTCGAGTCTTTTGCCATGCAGGAGGTGGCGCTGGAGTTTACGCCCGCGCAACAGAAACTGCTGGTGCGCCATCGCTTCGCCGACAGCGAGTTGACCGAAGACGAACTGCCCGAGGTCAAAACCAGCTTCTTCAACTTCTATGAGCTCGACACCAAGTTCACCGACGCCCTGTGGGAAAACGGCTTGGCCGGTTCCAACCTAGAAAAACAAGTGGCCGCGAAAACGTTGGTGCCGTTTGCCGCAATCAACACCAATGGCGCCAGCCTCGACGACGGCCACAACGAGTTCAAGGTCAGTGATCACTGGGGTGTCCTCTGTTTGCAACTTGCCAAGGGCCACAAAGACGATTGCCCCATCGTATGGGTCTTTGAGGGCAAGCAGTACCCCTGGGCCGACAAGGCCTCCGCGCTCGACCTCACCTTGGTTGAGGCCGCCGACGAAGACGATGACGATTTTGGTGATGCGCTCGGCGACGACGACGAACTGGGTGAAGTGGGTGCCGACGCGGACGACGACGTTGATGATGACGACGAGGATGATGACCTCGACGACGAAGATGATGAGGACGGCGGCGATGAGGATGACGACGACGTCGAAGAAGAGCCCGAGCCGTTGGATCGGGATGAAGAGTAAAAGCGGCCTTCTGATCGCTAGCGGTTACGGCGTCGCAAGTGGAGCCGTTGGGGCTGTCGGGGCTGCTGGAGCAACGTTGGCCGTGGGCGCCGGAATCGCTGGCCACCATTGGTGTAGCTGCCCGGTTTTGTAGAGTCCCGCGGCGATCAGGCCGAGGCAGATGAGCAGCAGCAGGGCGCGCGGCCAGAGGCGCTTCTTTTCGGCGTACGGGTCCACCAAGGAGCGGTGAGCACCCAACGGGATGGTCGCGACGCTCGTGAGTGCAGCGCCCAGCGGCATGTTGATCTTGGTCATCGTGTTGATGGCCCAGCCATTGGCATCCAAGAGCGGCCCGAGGTTGCGCTGCCTGAGCTTCAAGGCCGCAATCAGCATCGACGGACCGGAGATGAGTAGCACCGCGCCCAGCACGCCCAGCGGCATCCACATGCCCAAACCGAAGAACGAGTTCAACAGCGCGCCCAGCGCTGCCGTGATGCCGCCGACAGCCACGCCCAAGGCTGCCACCACGCCAATGTCTAGTTTGGGTTTTTGTACCGGCGCCTGGCCGGTGGCTGCCGACGTTCCTGCAACGCTCGCGGCCCCTTGCAGTGACTCGGTGGCAGCGGCATCGGAAGCAGCGGCACGCTTGGAGATTTGATCTTCCACCCAGCGCATCGCTTTTTTGTACGGCGACCAGAATGCCTGCCGGACGCTGATCGGATTGTCCATGATCTTGGTGATCGTGGCAGACCAGTCGCGTCCCTTCAGGTCGTAAAAGATGCCGTTGCGCCCCACAAACAGGTTGTCGCTTTGTCCGGCCGTGATAGCCGCGGCCACCTGCATGCGCTCGCCACCTGGCCGTGTGCAGTCCAAATAGGCCAGGAAAGTTCCAGACTTAGCGGCTAACGTCGCATGCTTGCCGGCGTCCTCCACGCGCACCGTCAGGTCGCAGGCGCGACCATCTAGGTACAGTCTGCCGGCTTGAAAGGTGGCGCCGCGGCGCGCGTAAAAGTCGGAGAAGTTCACAAAGTTGGACAGCAAGCGATGAAAGTCGCGATGCAGGCGCACAAACTTTTCCACCTGCGTCACATTGGCAACCGTGGTGGCCGCGGCCGCGTCAGCTTCAATCGCGGTAAACAACGCGGCGCGCGCCTCACTCGCCAGGATCTCCCGCACGCGCGCGATCCCCAGGTTTGCCACGCCAGCGCCGACCCGCTGTTGGCTCCACGCCTGATATCCTGCCAGTTTTCCGCACAGCTCGGCCCAGTCACCATCGCGCAACTCGGTGCGCTTACCGCCCAACAGCGGCATCACGCACATGTCGTGAAAGTCGGCGAGCGCCTGGGCCCAGGCTGGATTCACAGCGCCCAACAGCGGCAAGGTTTTGTGGGGGCCAATCGCCGCCAGCGGCAAGTCGAGCGCCACCTGCGCGGTCAGTGACAAAGCTTGAGCGCTCAGTTCTTGGTAAACCGTTTCCGGGCGGTTGAGGGCGAGCTCGGCACGCGGGTCGTAGGCTGCCAGCCGACAGCGACCAAAGAAGTCGTCGATCTTAGCGCGCACCTTCTCCAGGGCGGCGGCCGCCTGGTGCGTCGCTTCGCCGAGCGGCAAGATCGTCTTGGCGTCAACTTCGGCCAAGCGCCACCAAGTGTCAAACGCGGTGCAGTCGCTCAAGAACTGCTCAAGCTTTGCTTTGTCGATACCAGGTTCGCCCGAGCGATCGGCCACGCTGCCCACGCAGGCTATCACCTCGGCCAGAAGCTTGAGCGCTCCGGCATCGGTCAACGCGCCAGCTGGTACGACTCCGTCGCCATTGAGCCATGCGTGCGCGAGCAGCTCCTGAGCCTTTGTGGCATCGTCGACACTGATCTCGGTGGCTCCACTTTTTCCCAGACTTTGCACCACGTGCAACGCCGCTGCTTTCACCTGCCGACCTGCCTCGGTGTCGCTGCGGAGGTTTGCAAGTGCGAGTCGATCTTTGCCAGCCACCAGCTCGTCGGGATTGGTAAGCACATCGCCCAACCAGCGCGCGGCAGCCAGCACCTCCGGGGGGCGAATAAAGCCATCCGCGTCGGTGTCCAGGAGCTTAAGCGTCTGCTCGTCTAGCTCCAGTCCCTTCACGGGGCAGCTCAACGCCACCCACAACTTTTGGTCGAGCGCGTGCAAGTGCAGGATGTCTGCGCCCGTATCGATCCGGACCTGGTCCACGCCCCCTGCGCGGTAAAACTTCCAGCGATGGTTGCCCGAATTTTTCGTGGTCTCAGCCGCCATGTTTGCCTCCAGCGGCGCATTAGATGAGCACAGTACGAGTAAATGTCGAGGGCAATTCGAGCGACAGCACGCACTGGC
>JAKLEG010000270.1 GCA_022703175.1 Myxococcota bacterium
GCGCGAACAAGAGCTTGAGGTGATGGCCGACTTGGAGCTGCCCATTACGGTGGTGTTAGGCAAGCATCCGGCCGCCGCGACGCCAACCCACCGAGAGCCCACCAAATCCACGCTGTTGGCGATGGCCCTAAAACAAGCCGAGACTGCTCTTGCCCGACAGGATTGCGGCGCCGTACGCAAAGCGGTGACCCTTGTGGTCGCCAGCAGCGACACCAGCGATGGCCGCGCCGACGCCCTGCTCTTGGAGGCCGAGTGCCAGCTGCGCGCCGGCAACCGCACCCAGGCCCAAGAGCTCTTCGCCACGTTGTATACCCGCGAACCCAACAGCCAAGCGGCCGAGACGGCGCTGTTCCAGGCCGCCAACCTGGCGGTCGCCCAAGGCGATACCGATACTGGTTTGGCGCTCTTGACCCGCTACACCAACCGCTATCCCAAAGGGCTGTACCACTTCGCCGCGCAAGAGCATCGCTGCGAGGTGTTGCTGCGGCGCAATAATTTGGTGGAGGCACGGCGCTGCCTAGAAGAGCTGCAGGCTCGCTATCCGACGCAGAGCCGAGCCCAAGATGCGCTGTTGCTGTTGGCGCGCCTGGCGCACCGCGAAGGGCGCGAGGCTGAGTGCGTTGAGTTGTTGGTCGCCTTTTTGCAGGAACACCCCACGTCCGGTCGTGATGCCGACGCCCGGTTGGAGCTACTCCGTTGTGCCCGCACGAGCCACCACCCTGATACAACACAATTCGCCAACGACTACCTGAAGCGGTACCCTCACGGTGTGGGAGCAAAAGAAGCGAGGGATCTCCAAACACCGTGAGTGATGTGTCGGTCTTGAGGCTGAGCCTCCTCCTTGTGGGTCTATTGGGCTGCGGCCGTTCCACGTTCGGGTTAACACCTGAGGAGCTGAGCCGTTGTGGCACACGCTGCAGTGATGCCCAAGCCCATGGCGATGGCCAACCCACGGCCGACACCGACAGGCCAGCGATGAGCTGGGGCGAATACATCCTTGGGCTTGAGCTACCCGATTGTCCTGTGTCCCCCTATGTCGATTTGGTCGTCGACACGACCTCGATGGAATCCGAAGCGCCAACCGGAGTGATAGGCGATCTCACGCTCACCGATCCCAGTGAAGCCGGACCCGAGCTGTCGCTGCGCGAGGCGCTGTGGCTGGCCGCCCATCGCGATGGCAACAACACCATTCGTTTCGCTCCGGCGGTATTTCCACTGGCCGCCCCAGCCACCATCGACATTCGCAACACTGAGATCCTGCCGCAGTTCCTCGCAAACACCTGTATCACTGGCGTGGGCGCTGGCGTGCGCTGGCGGTGGCAAGCCCCCGACTCGGGTGACTCAGGGGTGATGTGCAGATTCAGCCTTAACGACGGTTCGCTGATGGTCGGGCTGGAGCTCGCCAACGTCTGGGTGCAACCACCGCTCATGGGCGCTCAACTGGCAGGCTGCTCGGTGGAGATCGCTCAGATCTCCGTGTTCAATGCCGGCAACGGCACACACGTGGGGCCTGCAAATATGTTTTGGGGCTCAGGGAGTGTGTTCCGCAACGATTCCCCCGGTACAGGAATCACGGTCGAGGGCAACTATTTCGGTTTCGACCCGCGCGTAGGTCGGGCGCTGCCGCTCTTAAACGTGGCAGCCATTTTTGCCTCGCTGGAGTTTCGCGACAACATCTTTAGCGTCGGCGTAAGCGGCTCTCTCGACGCGGCCTTCTTGGACAACAGCAGCACCGTGCTCATCCACAACAATCGCTTCGGCGTCCCCGGAAACGGCTCGGAGTCATTGCCCACCCCGTCGAGTTTCATTTATGCCAGCTCGGGCCGTTGGCGCATTGAAGCGGGTAGCCAGTTCACGGGTGCTGCGGGCGCGGCCATTACCGTCGCAAACAGTGCCATCCTGACGCTCACCCAAAGCTCGGTATTTGCCAACGCTGGCGGTGGCATCGTAGCTGGTGCGGGCGTAACACTGCCCGCGTCACCAACGATCACCGGCGTCACCGCTCAAGAGGTCGATGGCTTTTGTACAGAAGCCGGCACCGTTGAAGTGTTTGCCGATCGAGGCAATCAAGGAGAATTCTATTTGGGGACCACTGCCTGCGAAGCTAACGCGGCGTTCCAACTAAGCGTGGCGGTGCCTACGCAACTCAACCTCACGGCCACCGTCACCACGGCAACAGGAGCCACCAGCAGCTTCTCAGCACCGGTGCCCGCGCCATGAAAGCCTCTATGCGAATCCGACTACTCATCGCTGTCCTCTTTGCGGTTGCTTGTGGCCGCTCGACGTTTGGTCTGCAACCGGAGGAGCTTGCGACCTGCGCCGGAGATTGCCCCCCAGGCGGTGACACCGGGACACTCACGGCAAGCTTCGCCATCAATGCGGGTGCGATGTTCACCAACCTCCGCGTCGTAACCCTGACGTTTGGCGCCCCTACCGCGAACGCCTATGGCGTGGCCGACTCGGCGGTCGCGTGCACCGAGACCACAGCGTGGTTACCTCTGGTGACCCCCACGACCTACGAGCTGCCCGTTGCCAACGCGACCAACACGTTGTTTGCCAAGGTGAAAAATGATGCTGGCGAACGCTCGGCCTGCGTCAGCGCTAGCATCATTCACGATGAGCTGTTGCCCTATCCGCCTCACAACCTCCATCTGGTGTGGGCCGCCGATGCCGGCGCGACCGATTCACCCACCCTCACCTTCAACAGCGGCGATCGCGGTCCGAGCGGCATGGCCGGCATGCAAGCGCGTATCGTAGAGGCAGACCTGGGCAATGAAATTGAGGCCTGGCGAGCTTTTGCCTATGGGCTCGCATTTCAGGGACTCAATACGTTAACGCCGGGGATTCGGTATCGAATCGAGCTACGTGGCGTTGATCGGGCCGGTAACATCGGCCCCGTGACCCAAAGCGAAGCCTGGTCGACAGCAGCCGCAGAGCACACCCTGCTGGCTGGTATCGGCCTAGCCTACCTGGCGCGCGTCGACGACCTGAATGGCGATGGCAAGCTGGATGTCTTGGTGTACGAGTACCTAACTCGACGTATGGCCTGGTTCCGCCAAAGGGGAGTTGGCGAGTTCGACCTGCCGACGACGTTGTTGGTGATGCCCCAGCCGTTGACCGATATGGCGCTGGCCGACCTGAATGGTGATGGCTTGCAAGATCTGCTGGTGGCAACGGAGTCACCTGGCGAAGTGCTTTGGTTTGCCAATGAATTTGAAGATCTTGCGACGTTTGGGCCGGCGCAACAGGTTGCCTCTGGGCTCGTTCAGGCCAACGCAGTGGCCGTGGCCGACCTGGACCAAAATGACGAATTGGACATCCTGGTAAGCGACACCGGCGCTGATACCGTGTGGAGCTATCTGAACAACGGTGGCAGCTTTGCAGCGGGCACGTTGGCGCTTACGAGTATCACGGCGCCGGAGACGTTGGCCGTCGGCGACCTCAACGGTGATGCACGCCCCGACCTGGTGGTGAGCTCTGCAAGCGTTGGCTTGCATTGGGCAGCCGGCGACAGCCTTGGAGCGTTTGGTGCGCCTGAACTGGTATCGGCCCTGGCGTCGGCGGTAGAGCTTGCCGACCTCGATGGCGACCTGTGGCTCGATATCGTGGCGAGCTCGGAGTGGTATCGCAATTCCGATGGCGCCGGGCACTTTGCAGCGGCCACGCCTTTTCAAGCCGGTGTGACCTTCACACGCGCGGCCGTTGGACAACTCAACAACGACACCGCGCCCGATCTGCTGTTGGAGGATCCCAATCAACTCGACAAGACCATCGTCGCGGCCCTCAACTCGGGAACTGGGAGCTTCGCGGTACCCACGACGGCACTGGCCCTGCCGTTCGGTCAAGAAATCAATCGCTTCTTTGCCGCCGACTTGGATGACGATGGTCTAGATGACACCATGATCCTCCAAGGCGATCCCTCGGGCATCGTTTGGGCTAGAAATCTCGGTAGTGGAACCGACTACGCGCCCCGACAGCCCTTGGGTATCCCAACGCTCACGGCGTACGAGTTTGCTCTCGCCGACCTCGATAGCGATCTCGACCTCGACGTCGTCGTGGCCGCCGAGGAAGGCGTCTACTGGTTTGCCAATGATGGCCTCGGCACAATGGCACCCCCGCGCGTTGTCGAGGCGACTCGGGCAATACGCCTCGTGACCGCTGATCTCGATGGCGACGGGGACGTAGACCTGGCAACCACCAGCGGCAGTGCGATCACCTGGTATCGCAACAACGGCGGCAGTTTCACGCTGGCCGAGCAGGTGGACGTGGGCGTAAGCTATATTAGTGATCTAGATGCGCATGACCTTACTGGTGATGGCATCGCCGAGCTCCTCGTCGCGGTCAACAACACCAACACCATCGCCTATTATGCCAACGACGGCACGGGTAGTTTCGGCCCCATGCAGGTTGTCTCCGCATCGCAACCTGAGGCCAATGCCGTAACAGCGGGTGACCTAGATGGCGACGGCGACGCCGATATCGTGAGCGCGGCGGCGAGGGTCTTCGACTCTCATGTACGCTGGTTCCGCAACGAAGACGGTGCCGGCACCTTCAGCGCGCCGCTCGACACCCCTGGCAGCAGCTCTTCTGAGCTTTTGGTGGTGGATTTGGATGCCGACGGTCAACGGGACATCCTCTGCTTTTCCTTCAGCAGTTGGTATTGGCTGAAGAACAACGGCGCTGGCAGTTTTGCCGCGACAGCGGCCTCTGGTTTCAGCTACCTCACCTCGGCGGTCCCTGGAGACTTGGATCACGATGGCGACTTGGACATACTCATCGCCGAGCAGGGTAACAACGGCATGGTGTCCTGGGCTGAAAATCAAGGCGCTGGAATCTTCGCCACCGCCATCCCGCTCAGCACCGTTGCAGAAAATACCGCCCAAGCCGCCATCGGCGACATAAATGGCGATGGCAAGGTCGAAGGCGTCGTGCTGTCCGACGTCAACAGCGCCGTGTACTGGTTTTCCCTACATCCGTAAGCTCACTCAGCCTTCCCCACCTCAAGTCTCGCCGCAGTCTACAGAATGCTCTTCTAACTATCTGTAATTAGAGAACTAAACAGACGTAATCCGGCGTTTTAAAAGCCCTAGGATGCGAACAAGGGCCTAGTAGAGCAGACGCAACGGCCTCTTATTCAAAAAGGCGGAGCCATGAGCAACTACACTTGGCAACCCAGGAATCGCTTTTTCGAGGTCGGCACCGCGCTCAACGCCCACAACGACAGCGATTTCAAAGTCGCGATGATGAATGAACTCGACCTCTCACGGCTCGAAGAATTGCGTCGCCGTTGCTACGCCGTGCATGGCAAAAAGCCATCGTACACCGCACTGGTGGCCACGGCCGTCGCGTTGGCGTTCAAACGTTTTCCGCAGTTCAACGTTTTGCCGGTGCGCTGGCCCTGGTTTCAACGCCTGGTGCAACTGCATAGCATCGATATCAGCGTCGGCGTCGAGCGCCAGGTGGAAGGCGCCCAGCAGGCGTCCTATGTGCACACCTTGTACAACACCCTAGATCGTGACGCCTTGGCGCTCACTGAGGAGCTGCGTGAGGTTGCCCACGCTGATCCCGAAACGCTGCCCCGTTGGCAGGCGTTTCGGGGACTGATCATGCGCTTGCCGATCTGGCTGGTAGGCTGGCTAGTCAACCTGCCTTACCTGTCACCGTCGTTGTGGCACAAACATCGGGGTGGTGGCGTGTTGATCTCCTCCCCCGCCAAGTACGGCGTCGACGCGCTCGTAGGCACCTGGCCCTGGCCTATCGGCTTCAGCTTTGGCTTGGTGAAAGAACGCGCCGTGGTGGTCGACCATCGCGTGGAAGCCCGCCCCACCATGACTTTGTCGATGAGCTTCGACCGCCGCCTGATGGGTGGGGCTGAGGCCGCGCGCTTCTTTCGCGAAATCTGCGATCAACTCGAAACGGCCAGCGCTTTGCAGCCTGTGGCCAATGACACCAACGACGCACTACGAGCTGCCGCCAACACAAGCGGTGCCACCGTCCGCCCAATTCGCCCCACAGTGCGCAGTTGCAGCGCTACCCAACAGGCGTCAAACGGCCGCTCACCTGCCTACTCCGAGTAGCAACCACACCCCCCCGGAGGTTGATCGATGCAAACCACCTCCTGGGACTACCTGCTGTGTGGCTCTACCCTGACCCTGCTGACGGCCATGGCGCTTGGACTGACCCTGTTTGGCGCCGCCCCGCACACCTCCGCGCTCTTGGGGAACTACCACGTCGTTGCAGATTGCCTATTGTTTTTAGTTAGTTACGGCATCATGTCGGGGCTGGCCGTGCGCCTTCTGATGGTCGTGCGACCCCTTAGCTCGGGGGTCTATCCGATGCACGCGCGCACCTTCGCCTACTGGAAGCTCCTGATGATGATCACCGATTTTGGCCGCCGGGCATTGGTGCCTGTCACGCCCTTATTCCTACGCCCTAAAATCGCCTGGCTGTTTGGCGCCAAGGTGGGAAAAAACGTGGCGTTGGGCGGCACCATGGTGGACCCATTCATGGTGGAGTTGGGCAATAACGTCATCGTCGGCGATGGCGCCCAGCTGTGTGGCAACTACACCCAAGAACAAAGCATCACGTTGGGGCGAGTACTCATCAGCGATGGTGCCACCGTGGGGATCAACGCCATCGTGTTCCCCGGTGTGGAGATTGGCAAACGCGCGGTAGTCGCCATCAACTCAGTGGTGATGCCTGGCACCAAGATCCCCGCGGGTGAAACCTGGCGTGGTAACCCTGCACGCAAATGGCAGTGACCCAAACGATCAACCCACTAAAGCAACCGGAGGCAAACCATGCTTTTGGAACAAACAAAAAATGTATTGAATGATGTCTTGCGCCTAGGTGGCCGCACCCTCCAATGGAGCACCGAAACACCTCTGTTAGGAGCGCTCCCAGAGTTGGACTCCTTTGCGGTGGTGGGAGTATTGGCAGCGTTGGAACAGACCTTTGGGATAGCCTTCGACGACGATGAAGTCAGCGCCGACAACTTCGCGACCCTCGGGACACTGACAACCTTCATTCAAGCCAAACAAACGCAAGCGTAGCTGACCCTCCCGAGTCGCTGCCGGCCACGAGGTCCTCCGGATGCTGCACCTGGTGCATGAACTGGTAAGTCATTCGGCCAAGCGACAGCCAACCCGTGCGGCGCTTAAATATCGCGACCAGGTATGGAGCTACGCCGAGTTGAACCAGGCGATAGACGCCTGCGCTGCGGCGCTCATCCAGCACGGGCTCGGTCGCAGTGAGCGGGTCGCGATTTATGCCGAAAAGCGTTTTGAAACAGTGGTGGCCATGTTCGGGGCGGCGGCCGCTGGCGGCGTTTATGTGCCGATCAATCCGCTGCTCAAAACGGAGCAGGTGCGCTTCGTGCTAAACGACTGCGATGCACGCGTGCTTGTCACCACCGCGGAGCGGCTTTTGGCCCTGATGCCCTGCCTCGACAGCTGTCGGGAGCTACACACCGTGGTGGTGGTAGGCTCTCCCACCGCCGTGCCACTGACCGCGCCCTGGAAGCTATGTAGCTGGACCGCGTTTCTCGATACCCCGCCCGTACCGGGGCATCGGGTGATCGACCAGGATATGGCGGCCATCTTGTATACGTCGGGGAGCACCGGCAAACCCAAGGGGGTGGTACTCTCCCATCGCAACATCGTGGCTGGCGCCGAAAGCATCGCGCAGTACTTGCAACTGTGCGAGCAAGATCGGCTGTTGGCCGTGCTACCTTTGTCATTTGACTACGGCATGAACCAGCTCACCACGATGTTCTTGGTGGGCGGTATGGCGGTGCTGTGGAACTACTTACTGCCGCGCGACGTGATCGCGCAGGTCGTAAAAGAGCAAATCACCGGG
>JAKLEG010000271.1 GCA_022703175.1 Myxococcota bacterium
AGTGGGTTTGTTGGTGGCAATTCCAGCCGTGGTGGCCTTCAACCACTTCAAGGCCAAGGTGCGCGATGCCCTCACCGGCAAAGAGCTGCTGGCGCGCACCCTACTGGCGCAGCTTAAGGCCGCCGACGGGCGGTTGGAATAAACCATGGCACACGCCCCCGACGACAGCCTGGATGACGGACCGATCGCTACGCTGAACATCGTCCCGTTCGTGGACATCGTGTTGGTGTTGCTGATCATCTTCATGATCACCTCCACCGCCATCGCCAAAGCCAGCCTGAAGGTGGAGCTGCCCAAGGCTGCCACAGGCGGCGCAGAGGTCGCCACAACCCTCAACCTGATTTACACAAAAACCGGTGACCTGTTTCTGAACGGCAACATCTCCAGCGCAGACGCCGTAAGCGCCTATATTCGCCGCACACTGCCACAAAACCCCAAGCTCCAGGCCGTGATCGCCGCCGATCAAGGGGTGGCCTACGGGGAGGTGGTAGCCCTAATTGACCTGGTAAAAGCCAATGGTGTCGCGACGTTTGCGCTGCATATCGAGAAGGCCGCGCCGAGAGCTGAACGCTAGCCATGGTGGCCACGCTCGACCTCCCCCCGTCTGAATACCAGGGACGCAAGGCGCTCGCGCTGGGCTTGGTACGCCGCCGACAGCTTCGACGAGCCGCACAGCGCCGTCGTGCACTCGCGCGCGTGGTGATTCCGATCTTGCCGAACCGGCTCACCACCGAGGCCTACGCGGGCCCCGCGTCGTTCAGCACGCGGCACGTAGCACAAAGGGGATGGCCTTGGGCCTTGGCGCTAGCACTCCATCTCGCGGCGCTGGGGGTCGGAAGGTTGGCCCAAGACAACCCACCTGTGCCGCCACCTACGACCCAAACCGTGACCATCGAATTGCAGGAACTGCCGCCATCAAGCTTGTCCACGCCGACGGTCACGCTGGAACGCCCGCGCGCCCAAGCCCCAAAGCGCGCCTCGCAGACACCAAACCGCCCCAAACCTGCAACCCCCGCACCACAGGCGCCCGAGCCTATGGCCTCCCCATCTGAACCAACGTCACCGCCGCCCCGCAAACCGCTGCGAGTGGTTGGCTTGAGCCTGGAGTCAACCAGCGCTACCGCAAACGGGCCAAGCTTCGCTGTTGGCAACACCCGCATGGGCGACACCGCCGCACAAGCCACCGACCCCAGCCACCTAACGCCATACCCAGCGGCTACCAACCGACGTGCAGCCTGGAGCCCACATGACGGCAGCACAATGACCAAACCGGTGCGTCGCCAACTACGGCAGCCCGTCTACCCAGAGCTGTTGCGTGCACGAGGGCTCGAAGCCGACGTCGTCGTGGTGGTAGAAATTGACGCCACTGGAATGGTCACCAGCGTGACGCTGGTCAAACCTGCGGCTGAAGCCGCGTTCAACGAAGCGGCCCAACAAACGGCCTGGCAAGAAAGGTTCACCCCAGCCATGAAAGATGGCGAGCCTACCCCCACCAGCCTCCAATTCACCTACAGCTTCAGGTTGACGTCATGATGAACCGCTATTTGGCCATAACCCTTGGCATCACGCTCGTTCTGGCCAGTTGTGCCGGCGACTTCACTCCGTACAACGAGGTGAAAAGCCTACGCATCCTGGCCCTCCAAGCCGAGCCGCCGAACCCCCGCCCCGGCCAAACCAGCGTGCTGCGTGCCCTCGTGGTCAGCCCTGACAATCAGCCGATAACCTACGAATGGTCATGGTGCCCAGCCGTGGGCTCAGCCAACGCCGGCTACCCCTGCCTGCTCGACGAACAAACCCTGCGCGGTGAGTTAAACGCCGTGCTGGTTGGAGCCGGCGACGCCGTGCCCACCTACGATTTGGGCACCGCGACCGAGGCCCTCCTGGCCCACGCTATTTCGCCGCTGGTGCTGAAAACAGCCTGCCCAAGATTGATCGAGGAAAGCGCCGGCATGCTGACCGAGGATTGCACCCAGAGCTTCTCCGTGTACCTAAGGCTCACCGTGCACACCGCGAACGAAACCGTTACGGCCATAGACAAACTCGCCTGGCAATATCGCGACGACGCCACGCCTAACCAGAACCCCATGGTCACAAGCTTGGGCCAAGTCACCCGCACGGGCTACGACGCTTTTGCCAAGGATGGCACGACCCTGCTCCAACGCAACCAGCGCGTCACCGTGCATGCGGACATCCCAGAAACCGCGGCACAGCCCTACACCATGGCGTCAGGACAAGCCGCGCGCGAGCAATTGCTGTTCACCTGGTTTGTAGATGCGGGCGACACCGAAGCCGTGCGCACGACCTTCATCGATGGTGAGGTCACGTGGGAGGTAGCCACACAGAATGACTGGAACCTGCCCACCACCGACGACGCTCCCAATGCGGCGGCACGGCTATGGCTTGTTGTGCGCGACAACCGCGGCGGCGTAGCCTGGCATGCCGCACAGGTAACGCTTCAGGAGGCGCCATGAACTCGTGGTTCCTGCTGGTGCTCCTGGGTGCGCAAATGCCGCTGGCCGAGACAGCCCCGGTAGCGGAAGCTGATGCGGCTGAGCTCCAGGCTGCCGAGCTTTCCAAGGCGCCCCAGCAAACCAAATTCGTCGAGGCGCCCTACCCTCCTGAAGCACAACGGCAGGGGCTTGAGGCCGAAGTGGTGCTGCTGTTGGAGATTGATGAACGCGGCCTGGTGCAGGCCGCAACTGTGCTAACTCCAGCAGAACCGGCGGGTCTTGGCTTCGACGAGGCCGCCGTGGCAGCGGCCCGACAGTTTGAGTTCGAGCCCGCCGAAGTGGCAGGCCAACCGGTGGCTGTGCAAATCGCCTACCGCTATCGCTTCACGCTCACCCCTGTTATGCCAGGCCCGACTGCGCCGCCACCCGCGACACGCAACTTCGCAGGTGCGCTGGTGGAACGAGGTACCCGCAAGCCGCTCCCCGGCGTGCGGGTTTTGCTCTACCAGGACACCGACGTCACCTCGCAAGCGTTTGAGGCCCGCAGCGATTCCTTAGGAGAATTCGCCTTTTACGACCTCGCCCCAGGCAGCTGGGAGGTACGCATCGAAGCCCAGGGCTACCAGACCTACGTGACCCGAGAAACCGTCACGGCAGGCGAAGCCGTGGTGGCCACCTACTTCCTGGAGCGGTTGTCCTACAATCCCTACGACGTGCTCATCACCGCGGCACGACCGCGCAAGGAGGTGAATCGCATCACGCTGGAGGCTGCGGCCATCGAACGGCTTCCTGGGGCCGCTGGCGACCCGTTGGCGGTGCTACAAAACCTGGCTGGGGTCGGACGCCCGAGCTTGGGCAGCAACGATGTCATCGTGCGCGGTTCAGCGCCGGAGGACACACAGATCTTGGTGGACGGCATCGAAGTGCCGCTCGCCTACCACTTTGGCGGCTTTCGTAGCGTGCTGCCACTCGCCATGGTGGACAGCCTAGACTTTTATCCCGGCAACTTCGCGAGCGACTATGGCCGCGCCACCGGTGGCATCGTTGAGGTGAATACCAAGCGGCTGGCCCCTGAGCGACCACACGGCACTGTTGACATCAGCCTCCTCGATGCCGGGATCTATGTCGAAACCCCAGTGGGCGAGCATGCAAGCCTCGCCCTCGCTGGCCGCCGCAGCTACTTGGACACCGTGCTGAAGGTGGCGGTGCCTGACAGCGCCGGCATCGATTTGGTGGCCGCACCTCGCTACTACGACTACCAACTGTTGGCCACCTACCAACCGGCCCCAGCCCATGCGTTGCGACTGTTCTTCTTCGGTTCTGATGACCGCCTGGAGCTCCTGTTTAAAAACCCCGCGGAGCTCTCCACACAAGCGACCAACGGCGAGCTCGCGGCCTCGACCGGTTTCTATCGCACCATCCTGAGCTATGATTTTACCCCCTCCACGACGATGAAGAACGAGCTCCGAGTGGCCTCCGGACGCAACAAGATCGCCTTCAACACCGGCAACCTCATGTTCGACCTGAACTTTTACACAGCGCAGGTGCGAGATCGCTTCACCTTTGCCTTCAACGACAAACTAGACATTGCGCTGGGTACCGACATCCTGTTTTTGAAAACGGATATCTCGACGCGACTGCCGCGCTTGGCACTCGAAGGTGAGCCGGAAAGCAACACCGATCGTTCGCAGCTGTTGAGCGCCACCCGCAATAACCAAATCTCCTGGACACCTGGAATTTTTGCAGACTTCGAAGTCCGGCCGATTGAAGGTGTGGTGGCACTTCCAGGCGTGCGCGTCGACTACTTCCAGACAACCCAGACGACGACCTTGGATCCGCGCTTGGCGCTGCGTCACCAATTGTTTGAGTCGTTCACGGTCAAGACCGGCCTCGGCATCTTTCACCAAGAGCCGGCCCCCGATGAAACGGACCCGCTCTATGGCAACCCCGACCTAAAACCCGAACGGGCCGTGCACTACAGCCTCGGAGCCGAATGGCAACCGCTTCTGGGGCTCAATGTAGACGTCACGGCGTTCTACAAGGTGATGGATGATTTGGTGAGCCGGAGCTCGCGCTTCACCGATCGAGGCCAAGGCCCTGAGCCATTGCGCTACGACAACGAAGGTATCGGCAAGGTGAAGGGCGCCGACATCGTTGTACGCCAGCACTTGCAGAGCGACCTCACTGGTTGGCTCGCCTACACCGTGGCTCGCTCGGAGCGACGAGACTCTGGCGCGACGGCGTTCCGTCTAGCTGATTTTGATCAAACGCATATCCTCACGGCGGTGGTCAACTACCAACTGCCAGCCAATTGGGAGGTGAGCGGGCGGTTCCGCTACGTGAGCGGCAAACCCTACACGCCCGTGCTGGGCACCACCTTCAACAACGACACCGACCAGTACGATCCGATCTATGGCCGCAGCAATACGCGACGCCTGGGTCCGTTTCATCAACTCGACCTGCGCGTGGACAAACGCTGGGTGTTCGACACCTTTATCGTCGCGGCCTACCTTGATCTGCAAAACCTCTATAACCATCGCAGCCCCGAAGCGGTTTCATACAGCGCCGACTACACCGAACACCGTGCGCAACGCGGCCTGCCCATCCTGCCGCTGTTCGGCGTGAAGGCTGAGCTATGAACCATGACGACCCGCACATGCCGCTGCTGTCGATGCGGGTGGTCACCCGAATGACCGGGCTGTCGCCCGATACCATTCGCGTCTGGGAACGACGCTACCGCGCGGTGAACCCCCAACGCACCGTCGGCAACGCACGGCGCTACACGACCGATGAGGTCAGGCGCTTGAAACTGCTGCATGTCGCCACCTCTTTGGGGCTCGCTATTCATGACGTGGCGGCGTTGGATGACACAGCCCTGCAACAACTCGTGCAACAGCGCCAGACACCACTCCCGACTGCCTCAAAAACATCAGACAAATCAGAGAGTTTCGCGCTATTGCGCCAAGAATACCTGGACGCGATCCAACACTATGAAAGCGCCAACGCGACCCGGCTTTTGCAACGCACCGCCGTACTCCTAGGCCGAGAGGACTTCCTGTTTGGCTTGGTACTGCCGATCTTGCGCGCGGTGGGCGATCGCTGGCATCGCGGCGAGCTCTCGGTGGCCCATGAGCACCTCGTCTCGGCGCAGCTGCGTGCCATCCTACAAACGGACCTGCGCTTTACCGGAGCCGAGCCCGGAGCCAAACGCCTGCTGATTGCAGCCGCGGCCGGTGAGCGCCACGAATTTGGCGTGCTCGTGGGGGCGTTGTTGGCTGCCAGTCGTGGCTTCGACACCCTCTACCTGGGTGCCGATCTACCGTGGAGTGACTTGTTGCACGCCGCGCACACCAGCGACGCCGACATCGTTTTGGTGGGCTTTCTCCATACCCTTGAGCCGGAGGCCCAAACCGCCGCAGTGCAAGGCCTGACAGAACTCGTCAGGACGGAACGACCCACTTGGGTCGGCCTACCACCTCAACACGCCACGAATGGGGCGGTGGCCGGCATCCGTTATCTCAACAGCTTTGAGGCGTTGGAGGCGGCGCTCGCTCACGAGGAGGTTAGCCGTTGAATCGCGGCAGGTAGAGCGTGAAGGTGGTGCCTGCACCCTCCTGCGAGTGGACCACCACAAAACCACTGTGTTGTTTGACCGCACCGTAAACCCCTGCCAACCCCAAACCGACGCCTTTGGCCCCAACCTTGGTGGAGAAAAATGGCTGAAAGAGCTTCAGCTGGTTGTCGGCGCTGATGCCACAGCCGCTGTCCGCCACAGTGATTTCCACGAAGTCACCTTTGCGCGCCGCTGGAAAGGCGTTCGCTAGGGTAGCCGTGATAGTTCGGTTGGCGGTACCAAGCGTCACGATGCCACCCTTTGGCATCGCCTCCCGGGCGTTGGTCAGCATATTCACCAAGGTTTGCTCGACCTGCCCAACCGCCACCCGCACCAGCCATAACTCCGGCTCAAGCTCCAACGCGAGGTTGATACCGCCCCCCACCGTTCGCTTGAGCAGCATCTCGGCCTGACGAATCACGTCGCTGGCGTTCACCACCACCTCGGGAACAGCCGAGCGGCGCGTGTAACCGAGAAGCTTTTGCGCCAACTCCGCAGCCCGGGTGGCCGCACTTTTAACCTCGACCAGGTCGGCGCGCACGGTAGTGTCAGGCCCCAAGCCCTCGTCGACCACCTCGGTGTAGCCAATGATCGCGGTGATGATGTTGTTGAAATCATGGGCGACGGTGTTGGCCAACTTCCCGACCGCGTCCAGCCGGGCCGAATGCTGAAACAACTCCTCCAAGCGCTGGCGCTCCTCTTCCGCACGATGGCCTGCGGAGACATCCTCAGCCCAACCGTCAAAGAGCCGCTCGGGAGCGGGGCCGCCAGGGACCGGCAGCAAGGTCAACCGGACGTACACGACGCGACCGTCTAACAAGATGAACCGGCACGCCTGATTGGTGAGGGGTTCGCCGCTGGCAAGCGTCGTCGCGATACTGGCGCGCGCCGCACGGTCGACCCACCCCTGCAAATCAAACATCTGCCGAACGCTCGCATCTGCAAGCCCTAACAAGCGCACGAAGGCAGGATTGGCCTCCAAGAGGCCCCCCGTGCCTGAGAGGCGAAACTGCGCGATCGGCGAGTTGACAAAAAAATGCGACGCGGTGTCGCAACCTGGCGGCAACGGTGGAAGTGAAGTCACCATGAAACTATGGCGGCGCCTCACGGCCGCGTCAATTCATTGCACGACGAAGTAAATGCCGAACAACACTGTAAGCAGATACATGAACGGGTGCACTTGGCGTGCGCGACCGGTGGCCAACGCCAACAGCGCGTAGGTCATAAAGCCACAAGCAAGACCGGTGGCAATCGAGAAGGTGAGCGGCATAAGGATGATGGTGAGAAATGCCGGGATGGCGGTAAAGATATCCTGCCAATCGATCTCTTTGAGCGACGCGACCATCAACGCGCCCACCAAGATGAGAGCGGGAGCCGTAGCCACGGCGGGCACAGCGCCCACCACGGGTGCCAAAAACAACGACCCCAAAAAACACAACGCCACCACCACCGCAGTCAGGCCCGTACGTCCCCCTGCGTTCACACCTGCGGCGCTCTCCACGTAGGTCGTGGTGTTGGAGGTCCCGAACAAGGCGCCAATCAAGGTACCAAGCGAATCGGCGAACAACGCCTTGCGGCCATCTTTCAGGTGGCCTTGGGCGTCGATCAGACCGACTCGCCCGGCGACACCCACGAAGGTGCCGACGGTGTCGAACAGGTCGACGAAGAACAACGAAAAGATCGGTACGGCCAAAGACCAGCTGAGGGCGCTGCGAACATCCAAGGCGAATAACCCCGGTGCTACCGACGGCGGTAGGTCGATGAGCCAAAACCGCCCCGGCACGAAGCGTG
>JAKLEG010000272.1 GCA_022703175.1 Myxococcota bacterium
CCGATGGCCGCCGTGTTGACGATGGCACAGGCGTGGCACGCCCAACCCACCGAGAGCTTGCTGCCATATCTGGTGGCCCGCCAATTGCTTCGGGTCGACGCGTTGGCGCTCGCGCTTGACTACTTGAACCAGGCCGCGCCGCTTGTGCAACCGGCGCTGGAGAGCGAACGGCTGCGCCTGGTGGCGGATACACTGTGGCGCCTGGGCAAGCTTCAGGAGGCAGAACAGGCCTACGGCAGGTGGGCCCTTGCGGCGCTGACCTCGGGGGAAGCGGCCACCGCACGCGAGTGGCAAGCGCGCTTGCAGTTTTTGCAAGCTCAGACGTCAGGAACGTCCAAGTAGGGAGAGCTAAGCGCTGACGTCTTTGGCGCGCACCATGCGCACCGCCACCGCTGCGATGAGCCTGGGCCGAGCCAACTCAAACGCCGTCTCGATGCGGGATTTCTCCTCAGCCAGTGCACCTCGTTCTTGGGTGTGACGCTCCAAGGCAGCGGTGCGCTTGGGATGTGCCTCTCCCAACAGAGTCAGCTCCCGCGCGTGCGAGCGTAAGAGGTCGCGCTCACGCGCGGCGTAGCCCTCGGCCACGCAGGCCAGTGCCTGGTGCCGCGACCGCGACAGAATATCGTCAGCCAGCTTCTCTGCCTGCGCGTGATTCTGCTCCACCAAGCGTCGCCAACGCTCGCCACTGCCCTTCAACGCACCGATGTCCATGCGGTCAAAGGGGCGGCGCGAATCGGTCAACAGCGTCTCCAACTCGGGGAGACGTCGGCCGGCTTCGTCCAAGGCGATCGTCAACGAGACCTGATCTAAATAGCCGGCGGCCTGGGGAATATCTTCGGGGAGGTCGGCGGCAAAACGCCATAAGAAGGCGGCGCCATCTTTGTCGAAACCACGACACAGCGCCACCGAGGCACTGGCATCCACCGAGGTGCGCGCCCATTCGAGCGCCTGCTCCACCAAGGGATGGCCAAAGGACAAGAACTCGACATCTTCGTGGTCGAGCGCGTGGGTGCGCGAAAACGTCGCGACGTAACCGGAATCGCTGCCGACCTCACGTCCGGCGGCGCTCGGCCCCCCCTCGACACTCACCAGGTGTTTGCCTTTGGGCCGCAAATCAAGCTTCGCGCAATCGGCGTAGCGCTCGACAAACAGCTCCGTTCGGGCCTCCAGGTCCTGGGGCACTCGCGCCATGAATGCTTCCACGCGCTCGGGCGAGAAGCTTGCGTGGTCCAACACCGGGTCGGCGCCCGATTCGATGCGGGTGCGGGCCAAGGTCACCACCTCTTCGGTACGGCGGAACAACGCCTTCCAGTCATCGACCTCGGCCTGTTTCAGGATCAGCTCGGCCAATTCGTCACTGACGTATTCCAGCACCGGGTCGATGCCGCCCACGGTGTCATCCAGGACGCGAATCGACTCCTGCATGATCTTCAGGATGGCCGCCTCGTAGCCGGAACCGAAATAGGGAACCAGCACCTCGACGTCATGCTTTTGGCCCACGCGGTCCACGCGGCCAATGCGCTGTTCGATGGTCGCCGGCCGCCACGGCAAGTCGTACAGCACCACGCGATGGCAGAACTGGAAGTTGCGTCCCTCGCCGCCAGCCTCCGTCGACAGCATCACGTTCGGGCCCCCCTCGTCGCGAAACCATGCCACCTGACGATCCTGGTCACGAGGCGCCAAGCCGCGGTGAAACACCGCGACATTGCCAATCACCGGCTCCAACGCCTCCTTCAGCGCCATCACCGCTACGGCGCTCTCGACAAAGACCAAGAGCTTGTCCTTGCCCTTATTCTTTTTCGTCGTCTCCACAAGCCAGCGCAGCCGGGCGTCCCCAGTGGGCAGCCCGCGACTGTCTAACGGAGCGTCCGTGACCTCACGAATCAGCGGCGAAAGCTCCTTAACCAACTCAGGGCTGAGCGGCTTGAGCACCTCGGTGAGCGCTTTCGGGGTGGCCCACAACGCCCGCAGCAGCTCGCCCAACGTGCGGTTGCGCAAACGTGGTTCCTCGATCGCTTGCGCGAGTTCGAGCATCACGCTCTCCCCCACATCAATCAGCACCGCCTGCTTGGCCGACGGCTTGAGCGGAATCACCTTGGGTTGTCGCTCCGGCAGTCCACCCACCGGACCACGCCGATTGCGCACGACGAACTCGGCCAAACCGTGACGATGGCGCAGCCGGTCAAGCACGTCGTCTCCATGCGCCTCACGACTCGGATCGGTGGGGAGAAGCGCCTGCAACGCCTCGAATGCTCGCCAATCCTCAGGGTCGTCTCCCAACACCTCGCGCGCCGACTTCACCACCGCCTCGCCGAGCGGTGCGTCGCCGTCAAGTGCCTTGGTCAAGCAGCGGGCCACCTCGCGGATAACCTCGACGCGGTAGGTTGTGGTGGCAAACAACGCCGGGTCGTCAAAACGCACGGGGTCCAAGAGCCGCAACAACGCGTGATACTGGGTCGGATCCAGCGCCATCGGAGTCGCGGTGAGTAACAACAGGTGACGTGCGCGTCGGGCAATCGCCTCGACAGTGCGGTAGGCCAAGTTGCCGCCATCTTCGTGTCGCCAGCGCACATGATGAGCCTCGTCAATGATGACAAGGTCCCAATCGACCTCACTGGCCAAACGCCGCAGCGTTTGGTTCTGCGCCACCAGATCGATCGACGTGACCACCCGATGGTAGACGTCGAACGGATTCATGTCAGGAAAGTCGGTCGCGGCATCTTCCAAGCGGTCCTCGTCCAACAGGACAAACAGCTCGTGCACCTTGCGAAACAACTCGCCCAACCACTGGATACACAACGCGTCGGGAGTGAGCACCAAGACGCGCAACGCGCGCCCTTCTTGCCTAAGCGCGGCAAAGATCAGCGCCGCTTCGACCGTTTTGCCTAGACCCACCTCATCGGCCAAGAGCATGCGCACCGGTTCGGCGCTTACCGCACGACTCGCGACGTCAATTTGGTGGGGCAACCACTGCACCCGGGCGCCGAGCAATGCAGCTTCACCCGGGCGCCGACCAATGGCCGCCAGGTCTAACCCCTGCGCGCGGGCCCGCACCACTTCAGGATGCACGAGACTCAACGTGGCCAACCGCTCACGAGGACCGATATCCCGCATCTCGGGAATCAGCTCATGTTCGGAAGCAACCGAACCGTCATCCAACTCATAGCGACGTAGCGGCTCATCGCCGTGGTCCGCCCGCCGCAGCACCCGATGGTCTTTGCCACTCAGGTCGCGCACGCGGTCACCGGCGTGGATGGCGTGCCGCAACAAGGCGCTGGCACGATCACGGGTGGTGTAGGTGCGCTCCTCCTGAAGGCGGAAGAACTTGACCCACACCATGCGGTCTTGGGCGCGGGTGACCGCACCAACACCCAACGCTGGGTCGGCGGGACACCACACCAATTGGCCTACGGCCGAAGGAACTTCATGGCTCGCTGTCATGGGTCAAACCGGGCACCTATCGTGAGCAGCCGCGGCGCAAACTGCCAGAGGCACGGCTTGGCCGCAAGGGTCCCACGTCCGGAAATTTGCTGAGTCACCATCGGCGCACTACTATCAGCACGAAAGCTGCTCCATGCCACACATTGACCTATTAGACCTGCCCTATTTCAACGGCATCTCCGAGACGGACATGCTGTCGCTCGTTAACACGATGGAGCCCAGGCAGTTTCGCGCTGGCGAGGTCATTGTGGAAGAAGGCGGTGCGCCGCCGCCTCTGTACATTGCCACCGCGGGCTCGCTCTCGATTAGCAAGCGCGGTCCCGACGGCAAAGGCCGGGCGTTGGCCGACCTTGAGGCGCCGACGCTCTTCGGCGAAATCGAATTCTTCTGCCAAATCCCCGCGGTCAGCACGGTGCGAGCGGTGTATCGCGTGGCCGCGTTCGCGTTGAGCCGCCCGGCGTTCGATCAGATGTTCGCCGCCTCGCACCCTGCGTTGATGCGTTTTACCCTAAATGTTGCAAGCGTGGCCTGCGCCCGCTTGGTGGTTGCCGACGAAATCCTGACACACATGTTGGATTCCACCGACCTGGCCAAAATGCGGCAGATGGTCTTTGCCCAACACACAGCCCAAGACGGTTGGGATCACACCACCGGCGTCTTCACACGCAAGCCGTAACAAAATCCCCAATCGCCGCCGTGGTCGCCGTGCCTCCGACCTCAACCGGGAGAAGGTTCGCCGGAAATAGCCGTGCGACGGCCGCTTCGACGTCGTCAGCTGCTTGCGGCGCCTCCAGGTGACGCAGCATCAACGCCACACTCAGAATCGAACCGATCGGGTTTGCGATGCCCTTGCCAGCCAAATCTGGCGCCGACCCATGGACGGGCTCGAACAGCGACACCTGGCCGGGATGGAGATTGGCCGAAGGCGCCATGCCCACGCCGCCCTGCAGCGCAGCTCCCAGATCGGAGATGATATCGCCAAACAGGTTGTTCGTGACAATCACCTTGAACTGCGCGGGGTCCTTTACCAAATGGAGCGCCAAGGTATCCACAAACAGGTGCTGGCGCGCGACGCCGGGATAGTCGGCCCCGACCTCGCGGAAGACCCGTTGCCAAAGGTCGTGCGCGTGCGGCATCGCGTTGGCTTTGTCTGCCATCGTCACCTTGCAGTTGCCATGCGTCGCCGCATAGTCAAAAGCCGCACGGACAATTCGCTCCACGCCTTTGCGGGTGTTGATGTCCTCGTTGATAGAAACTTCGTCAGCGGTCCCGCGCCGCAAAACGCCGCCGACGCTCACGTAAGGCCCCTCGGTGTTCTCCCGGAACACCACGAAATCGATGTCCGAAGGCTCACAGCGCTTCAGCGGACAACAGCGCGCGTCCAGGCACTTCACGGGCCGAAGGTTGATATACAGATCGAGCTCGAAGCGCAGCGCCAGCAGGATTTCCTTGGCGTACCGAGGGTCAGCGATACGGGGGTCGCCGATAGCACCAAACAAAATGGCGTCCTTGGTGGTACGCAGCCGTCGTAGCTCTCCCGAAGGCAAGGTCGTGCCATCGCGCAAATAGTGCTCGGCACCCAAATCCAGCGTTTCAAGCTCCAACGAGAGGTGGTGCTTTGCCGCCGCAGCTGCCAAGACCCGCACCGCCTGCGCCGTCACTTCGGGCCCCACGCCATCGCCAGGAATAACCGCAATGTGTTTCACAACGTGCATCGCTATGGGTTTGGCTACCGCGAGTCAACGAGGTCGCACGTATGCTAGGATGGGCCCATGAACCTACTCATGGCCCTCCTGCTGCTCGGCGCCGATTCTCCGGCTACTGGCGCACAGATTCCCCCTGCCACCGCTCTGGCGATCGATATCGCGGAGGCCGTTGGCGCGCGTATCGCCAAGCTTACGGTCCAAGGTGACGAAAGCGTCGTGGAGGATGAGCTCGCCTTGCTGCGCACGGCCCTAGGGCGCACCGGCCTCTTTGCTTTGGTGGACGTCGACCAAGCCCAGGCGCTGGTGATGGTAACCCGCGTAGACCCGGCGGTGGTGTTGGCCAGCGTCAGCAGCCCCGATGGCAATCGCCTATGGGTCGGCCGCAGCCATTGGCCACGCCTCGACGAGCCGGCCGTTGTGCCTGACAGCGAGGACGACCGCCAAGCGGCCCGTCTGCGTTACCGACGTGAAAGCTTGCGCACCGCGCCGGTGGTTCGGGGCGTCGCGATGCCACCGATGATGCAGGGTGGCTGGGGAGCACGGTGGTTTGGCGATCCGCGGCCCTGGGGGTGGCGATTTGACGCGGCCGTTCCGACCAGCGACGCGCCCACCGACTGGGTCATCATGCGTGGCACGGCCGAAACCCTGGACGAAATGGCCTTCGCTGAGTTGCTTGGCAATCCCGCACTCATCGCGCGCATCGATGAAGCACAGTTTTGGCCGCAACTCTACTGGGCCTTGGGTTTTGGTGGCGGCGCGCTCGCGGGCGCCGGCACAGGCGCCTTCTTGCTTAGCAGTCATGATCGCGATCAGCGAACATTGGGGATGTCGCTTGTCACCGTGGGTGCGATCAGCGCCTTGTTGGCCATTATGTTCCCAGCGGCTGGTCCCCACCATGTCATGAGTGTCAATGAGGTTGAGGCGCGCATCGACGATTACAACGAAGTCTTGCGGCGACGCTACGGCCTGTCACCCGCAGAGGTCGAACGACGGAGGGATTAAGCCTAGAGCGCTTCGATGGCCAACGACGCTAGAATTGCGTCGAGATCGGCGTCACTTGAATTATCGGTGGGCAAGAAGCTGCGCAACACGATGAGAGCATCGTCGGTGGTGGTCGCGTACAATTGCACCACCCGCTCCACCTCACCGCCTTCCGGCAGCGTTTCAGTGAGCTTGAGCTTCAGTGTCGCGCCGGGCCGCCCGGCCAACGTCACCGATGTAGGTGTTGCTGTCGTTTCGCATGCAGCGTACGCCTGCATCATCTCCACCGAGATGGCGGTCAACAGCGCTTCCGGGGAACGCCGCCGGTCGGCTGTCGCAATCGGACGCCTTGCCAACTCCACCATGGCCGCAAGCTTGCCCTCCGCCCGAGGCCCCACCAACACCACGACGGCATCCTTGCTCACCGAACTATCGACGGGTGCAAAACTCCACCCCTGCGGGCGCGTCACCGAGAGGCCGCTGCCGACGAAACGCTCGGCGTCGCTTTTGACAACCTTGCCGGTGCCACCCGGCCCACTCGTCGCTGCGCTGCCACCACAGGCAACCGCCATCACCGCAACCAGGAGGCCCACTGCTCGGTTTAGAGTTTGCATCTCTTCTGGGTACCAGCCACGCTATCATGCGTCAATTGGCCGCCGATGCCGGTACCACCGCTGATAACGGAATGAAATCGCCTCCTGAAAGGTTGTCGCCTATCAAAGATGGTTGACGCGTAGGCGCCATCGCGGCAAATGTCGCGTTCCATCTGGGTATGCGCCTTATGCGCGCGAGGTCATGATGAGTTTACGCGTTACGGCTGTGCTCCTTACTTGCGCTTCGCTGTTGATGGGTTGTGCCCACGGCAATCTGCCGGGCACCACGATTCCCGCCACCGACGACAACCGCGCGATCTACGACGTCTTAGTGGCCTTCCGCACAGCGCTAGAGAATCGCGACAGTGCGGCCCTCACCGCGTTGGTCTCGAAGAAGTACTTCGAAGACAACGGCACCGTCGACGCCGCGGACGACTATGGCTACGAAGAGCTCGCCACCAAGGTCTTGCCCCAAAGTCTCGCCGCCACCAAAGAGATGTATGTCACCATCGAAATCCATGACATCGTCGTGCGAGGTGATAGCGCCACCGCGGACATTCGCTACGCGTCCCGGGCGCGATTGGATCTCCCGGCCGGCACTTTGTGGGACTCACACAGAGAGTTCAACCGCGTGGAATTCGAACGCGAGGCCGGTCACTTCATGATCGTCAAGGGGCTGTAACCGGCGCCAACGTGCGCCGATAAGCCAACAGATCCGCAGGATCGATGTAGGTCCCGGCGAGCTTCACCCCAACATGAAGATGCGGACCCGTCGCCCGGCCGCTCTTGCCAATAGCACCCAGCACTTGGCCCTGGTGAACGCGATCGCCGGTGACCACATCGGTGCGCGAGAGGTGAAAGTACATCGTGTACAGCTCGTTGCCGTGCGCCACAAACACCGCGCTACCGGTGAAGTAGTAGTTCTCGGCAGCGAGCACCACCACACCATCGCTCATCGCGGTCACGGCATCGCCAATCTTGCCATCATAGTCGATGCCCTGGTGGCGACTCTTGAGTTTGCCGTTGAAGGTGCGACGACCGCCAAAGGGGCTCGTGACCACGCCGATGGTGGCGCGCTCAAACGGCGCCTGCCATTGAGTGGCTTTGGGCCC
>JAKLEG010000273.1 GCA_022703175.1 Myxococcota bacterium
TTCTGCCGTTCAACAAGCTCGGCAAGTCGAGGTCGCGCAAGTACAAATCTAACGACTCGATGTGCACCGCGAACAACTCAGTGGCTTCGAGGTAGCGATTGCGCAAGCGGGCGAAGAAGGTAAGCAGGCCGGTTAGATCGTAACTTTCGCGCACACCGCGGCAAATGGCCTTGAGCGGGTGGACCTCCGAGAGCACGGTGCCTTGAGCGAACGAGATGTCGTCATCGATGTGGTAGGTGCCATCTCGCCAGGCAAACGAGTTGACGAGCTTGCGTTCGGTTTGCTCCCGCAGCGCATCTAACAGCTCCGACTCTTTGAGCCCTCCTACGGCCAACAACGCTTCACCGAGCTTGATGCCTTTGGAGAGCACCCGCTTTTGAACCTCGTCGTATTGCTCCTGGGTGATGCGGCCATCGTCGCGAAGCATGACGCCCAAGCTTTCGTCAAGTTGTTCGGAATCGACACGCACCGGGAAGCCGCCCCAAAGGTAAACGGCGCGCTGGGCGCTCTTGCGGGTCAGACGCAACACGCCTGAGTAGGTGGCCAGATAGAGCTCGAACAGGATGCGCGGTAGCGGCAGGCTGCTCAGATCGCCGTGGGGTGGCAGGCTGGGGGGCAGCTGGGCAGTACGGTTTGCAGGGGTGCCCAAGCCAGGCAACGGGGTATGGCGCTGGGTTTTCGCGGCCATCGCGCTTGGCTGGGCCATGGTTGGTGGCAGTACCAACGCGGCCATCGGGGTGGTGGGCGGCGTGAACGGTGTTGGACCTTTGGGGGGCAGTGGTGTGGGGAGTTGTTGAGGCGCTGGCACGGGGGCGGGAGGTGGCTCAAAAAATGGCCCTGGAGCGATCTCGGCGGCCAAGGCGGTCAGATCGGGTTCGAGCTCTTGGGCTGGCGTGTCGAGGAGAATCTCCGGAAGCTCGGCCTCCGATGTTGGCAACAGCGTGGGCGTAGGTACGCTCGCTGCTTGCTGCGCGGGGGTTGCATCTTCGAGGCTCAGGACCTCCAGGGAGAGCTCCGGAGGCGTGGCCACCACTGGGACAGGCAGTGGCAACGGTGCCGCAGTAATATCGCCAGGCGTTTGTGTCAGAAGCTTTAGCGGTTGAATGGCTTCCAGCACGGGGACTGGCGGTGGCTCGGGCATCGCCAGCGCAAGCGGTGGAGGGGCCGGGACGCCAAAGCTCAGGTTTTGTTCGGGATTGGTATGTCCTGCGGGAGTAACTGCGTGCAGACCCCATCCGATCAACAGTTCGCGCAATTGGCCAAAACGGAACGGACGCGGCAACACGGCGTCGGCACCCACGCCGCTGGCCAGCGTCTGGCGCTCCTCGGCCCCGAGCTCGCTGCCGCACATCATGACGATGCGGGTGTTGGGGGATTTAGCGCGTGTTTCCCGACAGACCCGCTCAGGGGCAAAACCGGAGATGGTGGTGGAGCAAACTAAGAGCGCGGTGGGGTGATCGGTGGCGTACGAGATGGCGTCGCCGCCGTCATTGGTGGACCAGACCTCGAAGTGATGGCGCGTGAATACCGCGGCCATCAATTCGAGGCTTGTGCCGTCGCCTTCTGCGATCAGGACCGTCCGCGACATGAGGTGCCGTTACGGTGTGAACCGGCGCGCAAACGCCTCAGCCGAAAGCGGCTTGCCGGTGATGGTTTCGGTCAGTTGTTCGAAGTGCATGCGCCGACCGGGTGCAAACAGCTTCTCTTTCAAAAAGGTGCCGACCTCCGGTTTGCCGACGTACACGGTGGTGGCTGGATCGGCGCCCAACGAAGCGGCAATGGCTTCATGCAACTGTGCGCCGAAGAGCTCACCCATCATGTAGTTTTGGTAGTAAACCGGCACAATCGCGACGTGGATTTTGCTTGCGTAATCGGGCGCTTGGCGACCTTCCGGGCGTTTGAGACCCTGATATTTCTCGACCAGATCCCACCACAGCTTGTTCAGATCTTGCTCAGGATTGCCGTACATCTCCTTTTCGAAGCGCAAAATGACTTGGGTCCAGCGCGAGAACTGTAGCGCGCCGAACGCGGCCTTGGCTTTAGCTTCGGGCATCACTTTGTCGCGCGTCTTGGCGTCGATAAGCCCCATCGCTTCAGTCCAGGCGGGGTTCTCAACAAGCCTGTCGATCATCATCGCGAAACCTTCGGTGGTCAACGGATGGGCGGCCTCTGTCATAAGCCACGGCAGCTCTTTGCCAAGATAGACGTCGTAGATGGCATGTCCCATTTCGTGGATGGTGGTGCCCTGCCATTCAAGGCCGGGCACGATGTTAGCAAGCATGCGGATGTCTTCTTTGCGATCGATGTTCACTTCGAATGCATGCGGCGTCTTGCCTGCTTTCTCAAACAGGTCGCTGCGCTTGACGATTGGATCGACTTCGAAGCCCAGACCTTCGTAGAAGCGCTTTGCCACCGCGAGCGTGTCTTGTTTCTTGTAAACCGCATCCAAGCCAGTTTCGAAGACGTCCGGTGGCTCTTGGAAGAACGGGTTTTGATAGTGCCACGGCATCAGCTCGGTCGGTTTAACCTTCAGGCGTTTGGCCACGCGCACATCCACGTCGGCCTTGGCTTTGAAGAACGGCTCGCGCGTGAGGGTGTCGAGGTTGTCAAACAGCGCCAGGAGCTTGGTCTCATCCAACTCCGCTTGGGCCAAGCTCATGGCAAAGAAATCCCGGTAGCCGAGTTTCTTCGCGACGTCGTTGCGCAGTGCGATGAGTTCCTTCATCAGCGGCGCAATCACCGGTCCCACGGCCTTTTGCGCTTCCCAAGCAGCCTTGAGCTTCTTGCTGTCGGTCGAGCTGCGCAGGATGTCATTCAGCTGGTTTTGGGTCAGCTCTTTGCCATCGACCTTGCCGCGGAAGGTGTTGAACGCCTGCTCGACCTTTTTTTCTAACGCGGTGATCTTGCCGAGGGTTTCCTTGTCCACCTGTTTCGTCAGCATCAGCAGGTAGAGGAGGTCGAGTTGGCGCAGTAGGCTCGGGTCAGTTATTTGCGTGCCCTTGCGGAACGCCTGGAGTTTTTCAAACACCTGCGCATCCGCCAGGTAGGCGTTCTTGGCGTTGTCGGCGTCAGCGCTCTTTTGGAACTCAGCGTCGGTGCCGGTGATTGAGGCCTGGTACCACGCCAGGTTGGCGTTTTTCTCTAGGTCTGCGTAGGTCGCAACCTGCGCGGTGAGGAAGCTTTGGGCCTCGGCATTTTGATCGGCAGGCGCCGAGGCCGGGGCGGGTTTGGCCTCGGGCGGCGGTGGGTTGCAGCTGAGGGCAGTAGCCAGGGCGAACATGGTAAGCATTCTCTTCATGATGACTCTCTCCGTAGGTCGCAATGCAGCTTAAGCAGCCTTGGTTTTGAAATCTTTGCCGAGCCAGTTCTTCGCGAGTACCAGCATGAGGGTCGAGGAAACGGCGATGAAGCCGTAGATGAGCCACATCTCTTCAGTGGCCATGCGGCCGGCGCCCTTCGCTAAGGTTTCTTGGTCGGGGCAGTAGTGGACCAAGAACCAACCTGAGTAGGCGCTGGTGATCACTTTGGTGAGGAACCAGGGGAACTGCGCCACGCCCATGTAAGCGCCGGTGCGGCCTTCAGGTGCGATTTCTGCGGCATACTGCAAGAAACGGGGTTGCCACATCGCCTCACCGACGGTGGACAAGATCAGGTAGGCTCCGAGCGTCCACGGGTAGGGGCCAATAGCGAGCAGGAAAGTCGGCAGTGCCATCACCAGCGTGCCCCAAATCATCATGTTGTAGACCTTGGCCTTTTGCGTCAGCGCCGTGACGATGGGGACCAAGATGAAGATCAACAACGGGTTAAAGTTGGTGGCTGGTTCAAAATTCTGGCTGATCCATGGCCACGTTTCTTTATAGGCGCGCTCGACGTACATCGGGATCGTCAGCCAGTTGTGTGCGAATAGGGTTTGCACTGGAATCAGACAAAAGATGAAGAAGGCGAATTTTGGGTCGGCCAACGGGTGGGCTTTGAACCATTTGATGAGGTTGAACGGCTCTTTGGCTTTTGGTGCAACGTCGGCAGCTTTTTCTTTGCCTGCGGCGCGATCGGCATCATCGCGTTCGCCTTTGGCGCGCTCGATGGCGGCTTTCACAACGGCTGGCGTCAAGATGAAGAAGGTGAACACAAGGCTGACGACGGTGAACGCCGCGAAGACCCAGTAGGAGCCGGCGATGCCGATGCTTTTGCGAATGGGGGAGAAGAAGGTCGGAAGCCAGCCGCCCAGGTTCATGAGCGCATAAAGCATCGCGTAGGCCATGCCCGCGGTTTTCTGATTGGTGAACTGGCGGACCGCGGCGTATGAGGCTGGCATGTACATGCCGTAGCCCAGCACAATGAACAGGATGCCCAAGAGCGACACCCAATGCACCGTAGACCACATGCCGGCGGCGCCGAGGCCAAGCGTGGGCCCGCCCGCCATGATGGCGCGACCGACGATGAGCAGCACGAACGACGCCAACAGGGCGAGGCGAATCCCCCAACGATCGGCGATGCCCCCAAAGAAGAACATCGCAAAGGTGATGCCCCACGTGAGCACGCCCACCATCGGGCCTGCCTGGGTGTCTGCGAGACCAACGTGTTGGTTAAAGAACATCGCCAGGTAACCCAGCATGCCGAAGTAGCAGAACCCCTCCAGGAAGTAGGGGGCGTTGATCCCCCAGAGTGCGCGCGGGGCGTGCACGACTTCGATGAACGGGTCGACAATTTCGCGCAGCGGGCTCTTTGGGGCTTCGGGCGGAGGCGTCGGTGTAGACATACTATTCCCTCGTTGCTTTAGCCGCGGCCAGCGGTTACACGAGGCCGGCAAAGCTTGCTGCATTTACCCCGAAAGTGGGCGGCGTGAAAGCGCGGATCAACAGGATTTGTGCATGGAATTTGACCACACCCACATCTCACGACATGATGAGCCCCGCATGAGCATTCGCACGCTACCCACGGCGCTGGTCGAAGCAGAAACTGCCTATCTTGAGGCGATGATCCGGCATGAGCGCGAGCGTTCGCTCGACTCCTACCGTGAAATGTCCAACGTCGCGCACAGGCTTGAGGCGCTGGAGTTGTTGGAAGCCTGGTGGAGCGACAACCTGCTCACGGCGGCTGCGAATACGACACTGCCCATGGAGCAGCGCTATTTCAGGCCGACTCCGCGCGGCTAGCGCTCATTTGTATCGGATGCACGTCAGATCTTGACGTTCCGCTTTGGCGCGGTATGACTAGCCGCCGCAATGAGCACGAAACACGACGAAGCGACTTCTGGAATTGCTGGCGAAGGTTTTGGCGTCTTGATCAAGATGCCGGGCGTGGTGGCATTCTTTCTTTTGAGCGTTATCAATATCGTCATTCTTGGCTGGCTTTATCTGCTGCCAAAATATCGCCGCGAAAATTTGGCTGCCGGGTTGGGCTACGGACCCTGGGCTTGGTACTCCAACTTGTGTCTGTTTGGCATCAAGTCGCGCATCATCGGCAAAGAGCATCTGCCGCGCCCGTACAAAAACTTTGTCTTCGTCTCCAACCATGAATCGGTGGCGGATATCTGGCTGTTGATTCGCTACTTGCGCCCTGGTTTCCTGATGAAGAGCAGCATGCTCACCAACCCGATAGGCTGGGGGGGCTTGCTGACGGGCTGTGTTCCTGTCGATCGCGACAATAAAGACGACCGCAAGCGTTCGATCGACGCCACGCTCGATATGGCTCGCCGTGCGCGCCCGGTGCTGGTGTTTCCCGAAGGTACCTTTGGTCACCTGGACGGTCGACTGCGTGAGCCGCATCTGAACCTGGTCCGCCATGCTTTCGACGTGGGGATGTCGGTGGTGCCGTTGGCTCATGCGGGTGGCCGGCGCTGTGTGGATGGGGACGTGATGCCGGTGCGTCGCGGGGCAGAGGTTGTGCTCATCGTGCGACCGGTGATGCATCCGAAGGAGTTCGCAAATCGGGACGCATTCGCCGATGCGGTGTGGCAATCGGTGATCGAGGGAGTGCGCGAGGCCCGGGCCAGCGTGCCGCCCGGTGCACCCTACGTAGCGGATCCAGCGGCGCAGATTGCCGCATAATCATTCGTCGTTATCATAGCCGGCGATGAAAACGTTGTGGCTCTTCAGTGTGCCTGTATGGTTTGCCTTCGCTGGTTGTGCTCAAGACGGCTCCGCCTCCGCGTGTGATGCCGTTACCGAGGCCACGGCTTCGTCGGCCACGTCTTGTTCTAGTGCCCCGCGAGTCAATCGTTGTTCACTGTACACAGGTGGGCCGCTTAGCTCGTCGAGCGGGGCCGTGACCGGTTGTGATTCGAGCTGGAACTGCCCAGAAGGTAAGCTTGGGTTTGTGTGTGATGCAGCGGGCGCAGGCTTCGACTGTCAGTGTCGCAAGTCCGGCATTCATACCTTCACATTCACCTGGACCGGCGATCCATGCAGTCGCGAAAGTGTCGCGGTGAACGTGGCGCGCGCAGAGTGCCAGTGGGATGTGCCGTAGCGCTCACGGGGCAAGAGTTACATCAGGTTTTCCGGATTCAGTGGCTGCAGACTTTTGGGAATGAAAACGCCATTCTTGCGGATTAGTTTGCCGTCGAAATAGAGCTCACCGCCGCCCCATTCGGCGGTTTGGATGAGCACCAGATCCCAATGAACCTGAGACTTGTTGCCGTTGCTGGCTTCGTCGTACGACGCTCCGGGCGTGACATGCACGCTGCCCGAGATTTTTTCGTCGAAGAGGGTGTCGAGCATGGGCTTGGTCACGTGCGGATTCACGCCGATCGCGAACTCGCCTAAGAAGCGCGCGCCGGGGTCTGTATCGAGCACGGCCTGCACCCGATCGGCGGGGTTGCCGCTGGCCTTGACGATTTTTCCCTTTTTGAACGTGAAGCTGATGTCGGAGAACTCGGTGCCCAAATAGAGGCTACGGGTGTTGTAGTGAATGGTACCGTTTACAGAGTCTTTCACCGGGGCGGTAAAGACCTCGCCGTCGGGAATGTTGCGCCGGCCTGAGCAAGTCACGGCCGGGATCCCCTTGATGGAGAACTGCAGATTGGTGCCGGGCGCGACCAGCTTCACGTGGTCGGTTTTCTCCATCAGTTCCTTAAGCGGCTCCATCGCCTTGGCCATCTTGGCGTAATCCAGGCAGCACACCTTGAAGTAGAAGTCCTCGAACGCGTCGGTTGAGCTCTTCGCTTGTTGGGCCATCGACGGGCTGGGCCAACGCAGCACCACCCACTTGGTTTTGGGCACGCGCACGTCGAAGTGCACGGGCGCAAGCCAATGCTGCTGATACAGCTTGATCTTCTCGGGCGGCACATCGGCCAGTTCATTGACGTTGTGGGTGCCACGCAGGCCGATATAGGCCTGCACCTTTTCCATGCGGAAGCGCTCCACGTCGCCGGTGAGTTGCATGCTTTGCTCGGTGGCCGTGCGATACATCTCGCGCAGCACGCGGTTTTGTTTGATGGTCACAAGCGGCACGCCACCCACCTCCGTGGCCTTGCGCACAAGAATCGCCACCATTTCTTCGGGGATGTCGATCGCCTCAATGAGGATCTTCTCGCCCTTCTTCAGGCGGCAGGAGTAGCGGATGAGGGTCTCGGCCAGTTTCTCCATGCGCGGATCGATCATGATGCTCCACCTTGGGTAGCCACCTACCCGAGTTCGATTCCCCCCCGCGGTTGCGGGACGTGGGCGAACGTAGCGGAGGGACGACCGGCGGACAAGCCAGAGAGGGCGGAGAGCGACGAACCGTTGCCAGACTATGGTTTGCGCACGTGCACCGTGACCTCAGCGGTGCTGCCCAGCTGGTCGGTGGGGGGTGTCAGGAGCACCGGGGTATCGGCCACGGCGTCGGGGCC
>JAKLEG010000274.1 GCA_022703175.1 Myxococcota bacterium
CTCCTCGCCCCTCCTCCAGAACCGCCGCCCGGATTTCAAATCCTCGGCACCCTTGGTACCGGCGGCATGGGCACCGTCTATCTAGCCGAACAAGGACACCCCCGGCGACTGTGTGCCCTCAAAGTGATCAAACGCGGCAGCGTGGCGGCGCAGACTCGCTTCGCTCGTGAGGCCGATCTTGCCGCTCGGCTTCCGCACCCGGGTGTAGCCGCCGTCTATTGGTATGGCATCCACAACGACACGGCGTTTTTGGCCACCGAATACGTGCATGGTTTCTCGCTGCGCGCGCTCCTAGAGGTCGCCGACGTCGTGCAACCCACCGGGGGTATCGATTGGGTCCTGGAGGCGTTGCGTCACCTCTCAGAAGGAGTCCGCCCGTCTGCCCGAGCATCCTTCCCGGGCCCCGTCCACGCGATGCTCAATATCGCCGCCGACGTCGCCGATGCTCTGGGGGTCGCCCATGAACAGGGTGTCATCCATCGAGACATCAAGCCGTCTAATATCGTGGTCACCTTTGATGGCTGCCCCAAGATCATCGATTTCGGCATTGCCACCGCGGCCGATTTGGCGGGCGCTCATGTTACCGAAGCAGGTGCATTTGTAGGATCCTGGGACTACGCCGCTCCAGAACAACTGCGTGGCGAGCACGATGCCGTGGGACCTTGGACCGATACCTATGCGCTGGGTGCCACGTTATTCGAAATGCTGACGCTGCGTACCCCGTTCGACTGCGCCTCTTATGCCGACAGGGTGGCTCGCGCTGATGAACCACCGCCATTCGGACCCCGGCATTTCAACGCCGACGTTCCGAACCACATCGACGCCTTGGTCTGCAAAGCACTCGCGCCCGACCGGTCCGCGCGCTACCAAGATGGTCGAGACCTCGCCGAGGCTCTGCGAGCAGCCGCGGCGCTGCCACCGTGGTGGAGCCGTGCCCCCCGAGCCGTTCTGCCCTCACTGGCCGCCATCCGAAAAGCACACCTGTTGGCCCTGGCGACCTTGTTGATCATCGGCACGCTCGCCTGGTCACTAGGCAATGAGCGGGAGCAACATCGACTCGACCTAAGACGCGCCGCCCGCCATCACCACCAAGCCTCCCAGGACATTTTGAGTTGGCAGCTTGAACGCCAAAAGCCCGCCTTCGACAAATGCCTAGCGCAGCAACCAGGCGCAACCAAACCGTTGGCACTCGTGCCCCCCCCCGGGCCACCGCCGCTGCCGACCCGATTTGCCGCAATTCTCACAGTGCAAAACGGCGTCGTGCGCCAAGTACGGCCTTCTCAGGACGTTGGCGTCACTCCCACAACCCAACGCTGTCTAACAGCGGCGCTGCAGGCCATGGACCTGCCCGGGGTGGGTCTCAACGAGACCGAGGACTTAGAGGTGAACCTGCAATGGGACAAACGCCGAAGTCCGCTCGAACACCGCCCCTAACCCGCTAGAAAACCTCGACATTTTCCCACCCCAACAACGGCAGGGAGGCGCTAGTTCCGCCCCCCACGATTGTGACGTCCACCGCCAAGCCCCTTGCCAAAGCCGTCGTCGTCATCGTCATCGGGGCCGGCACCACGCATGCGTTCGATGGCCAACCGCCGCAACTTCTTGCGCTGATCCGCCGTCAACAACTCACGTACCGACAACAGCAGGCGAATACGACTCTTCTTGAGTTCCGTTTGCACCGCCCCTAACGCCTCCACTTGTTTCATCACCTTGGCGACGTCGGGATTGTCTTCGTCCATCAGTCGCCGCAACGCCAAACGCGCCGTGTCGAGCTCGGCACGAAGCTTGATCGCCTCCTGGTCGGCCTTGTAGGCCCGCTCTCGAATCTGTACCACCACCCCTTCGGCCACCCCTAGTTCGGTGGCCATCGATTCAATCATCTCGGGTCGAAAAGCCCGCCCAGGCCCCCCCATACCAGCCTCTTCAGGGAGTGGCTGTGCCACCGCAGCTGAGGCAAAACCCGACACGACTATCATCACACCCAGCGTCTGCTTCACCATCATCGCCATCCTCCAGGGCGCCGCTCTAGGGGAGCCACTCGCCTTCGTTTTGTTCGTTACGCGCCACAATCACCCATTGAGCCAGTAGGCCATATTCGCTGCTCACATCACCGGCCACGTCATCCGCCGCAAGATTGCCCATGCGCCATCCGGCTAAGTCGGCCGTCTCGGCGACTGCCACCTCCGTCTCCGCTGCAACCTCAGCTTCATAGAGACTCGAAAGCCAGTCCGCCGAGCGTCCGGGCCGCAACCGCCCGACCCACACCATCACCACCATCAGCGCCACCACCGCCACGCCCACGAGCGCCGGCACCCAACGCTGTCGTTGCACCAACTCCACGCGTCGCCACACATCACGGTCAAATGCTACGCGTTCCTGAACAGTCAAACTCGGCGCTCCCCATCCTTCACGAAATCGTCGCGCAAACTCCGCATCAGTTACCATCGCCTGCTCCTGCGAGATCGACTTCATGGCAACACCTCTCTGACGTCGTAGAGTTCTGCGCGCAACCGTACGAGCGCCCGATGCAAGTGGCTCTTCAGCGTGCCCGGAGACCGCCCCAGCACCGCACTGGCTTCCTCCACGGTCAGCCCCTCCAGGTGGACCAACGAGAAGACCTGGCGCTGCCCCGCCGAAAGCGTGGCCAGCGCCGCAGCGAGGCGCCGACGTAACGCCGGGTCCCCGGGCTCTACACCCGCCGAGCTTGCCTCTGCACGGTTGGGCGACACACCGCCTGCCACCCAACGCGCCCACCGTTCACGCACACCTTGGCGTCGACGCTGCGACTGCGCCTCGTGAATCACGATACTCAGAAACCAGGTGGACAGTTTCGCGTGCCCTCGGAAGCTTGCGAGCGACTTGAACGCTTTGGCAAAAGCCTCTTGCGCCACATCCTCAGCCGCCGCCCGATCACCTCCCACCAGATGATAGGCAACGCGAATCGCGCGTTCGCGTTCGGTACGCAGCAATTCGACAAAGGCATCTTCACGCGAGAGCGTGAGCACGGATGCCGATTCTGCCAAGGCGGTGGAATGCACGGGCGTGTCCTTTTCTGTAGACATGTGACGCCCGGCGTATCGCTACGGTTTACCGGCTGCTTCCGACAGCCTCACAAGTTTCGCTTCACCCCGCGAGACCAGCTTGCGGGCGGCCTCCGCGGTGCAACCCAACATCTCGCCGATCTCAGCATGGGCATATCCCAAGTGATGCAACATCACAGCGCCGGCATACTCTGGCTTCAACTCGTCCAGCCAGGCCACGAGCTGATGCATGCGCCGATCTTGGTCAATCATCGACTCCGGCGAACGTCCACGCGGCCGCACATCATCCATATGACTCTGCGCCGTCTCGCGGCGCTGGTCGCGCTTCTGCGCCAAGTGAAAGCGCTGAGCATCGATAACCTTGGCCTCAGCCATGTGGCGCAACCACGAGCGAAACGCCATGCGCCCCTGCCAGTGCTGACGCGGGATATTGCGCAACACCTCCAAGGCCACCTCCTGTGCCAAATCCTCTGTCTGATCACGGCCTTGGGCGTAGCGTCCGTGCCGTGCACGGCAGGCGCGTACGATCTGGCGGATCACCGGCCAATAGCGCTCGAACAGCTCTTCCTGCGCGGCGCGCTCGCCGGCGGCTGCGCGTACAACCAGCGCTTCAATGAATTGCGAGGTGGTGGGTGTTTCGAGCGCGGCGTTGTCGTCCTGCGTCATGATCCGGTCATTCCCCTTTCCGGGACTGCTGCATTACGCTACCCCGGCCGTGCCGTTGAAGGTAAGAGGGCAAACGGAGGCGTCATGATTCGAGGCTTAATCGGTGTTGTACATCTCCCTGCGATGCCGGGAGACCCGTCCCCGCGCGCGCAGAGCTTCACCCAAGTGCACGCGCACGCACTTCGTGACGCCATCGTGCTCGCCAAAGGTGGCGTCGACGCTCTCATCATCGAGAACTACGGCTCGGTCCCATTTGTTAAAGGCACCAGCACCGAACGTCTGCCGGCGCACCAAGTGGCCACTTTGGCGCTCGTAGCCCAGGCCGTGCGCGCTGCCACAAGCCTTCCGACCGGCGTGAACTGTTTACGCAATGACGCGCTTTCAGCGATGGGCATCGCTGCAGCGCTCGGGTTGGATTTCATTCGTGTCAACGTGCATTGCGGCGCCTACCTTACGGACCAAGGCGTCATTGAGGGTGAGGCCCATCGCACATTACGTGAACGCCAAGCCCTAGATGCCACCCAAGTCCAAATCCTCGCCGACGTCCTGGTAAAACACGCCCACCCACTCGTGCCGCTCACCCCCGAGGAGGCGACGCGCGACACCCTTGAGCGCGGCTTGGCCGACGGCCTCATCGTGACAGGCCCAGCCACAGGCGCACCGGTAGACCGCGCCTTGTTGGAGCGCGTGGTGCAGGCTGCGCAACATGCTCCCGTTTATCTCGGTTCCGGCGTCAACCTGGAGAATGCCGCCGCGTTTGCGCCGTTGTGTGACGGCGCCATTGTAGGCACGCACTTCAAGGTTGACGGTCGCATCGCAGCGCCGGTCGATTTGGCGCGCGTACGCCGCCTGGTTAAGATCCTCCAAGGCCATTGGCGCGAGCCGACACACAGAAAACTGGCGCGCGCGCAGAAGAGCCGCCGCTGAGGTTGCGATGGACACACCGCTCGGCACACTCGGCCCGTACGTATTGAAGCGCCGCCTCGGCGAAGGCGGAATGGGCAAGGTGTACGTGGCCCAACGGCTCGGGCAAGAGAATGCCGACGAAATAGCGCTCAAGGTGATCGCCGAGCCATACGGCTCCGACCCAAGCTACATCGAGGCCTTCCGCCGTGAATCCGCGCTGGCCTCGGCCCTCGATCACCCCAACATCGTTCGCGTGCTCGACCAAGGCGAGGCAGTCGGCCGTCCCTATCTCGCGATGGAGCTGCTGCACGGACGTTCGTTAGCCGACCTCTGGGGACGCAGTCGCACGCTCGAAACCTGGTGGTCTCATCCGCTTGCGGTGCACGTCATTGCGGAGGCGGCGTTCGGCCTACACCACCTGCACCAAGCCGGTCTCGGACAACAAGGAGCGGTGTGGGTACATGGAGACGTAAGTCCTCAGAATATCTTTCTGACCCATCACGGTGAAGTCAAAGTCATCGACTTTGGCCTTGCGCACAGCGCGCTTAAGGCCAATGACGACCGACATCCCGCCAAGGCCTTTGGCAAAGTGCAGTACTTGTCACCCGAGCAAGCGCTCGGCCGCCCTCTCGACCCCCGCACCGATGTGTTCTCACTTGGAGCGACGCTCTTTGAGGCTTTGTGTGGCGCCAGTGCCTTCAGCGCGACGTCCAAATACTTGGTCTTAATGCGCATCACTCAGGGTGAACCCGATGGCTTGCGCAGCCACCTCCCCGATGCTCCCCGCGAGCTCTCTATGCTCGTCGACCGCGCTCTGCGACACGAGCCTGGTGAACGTTTTCAAAGTGCGCTGGAAATGGCCGAAGCCTGTCAGCACTACCTGGAGGCCCAGCTTGATCGTCCGACCCAAGAGGATGTCGCGCGCACACTCACCGAAGTGTTCGGCGATGAAGTGGATGGCGCCCGGCCCGACCTGAATCGCCGCGCCACCGCCGAATATCGCGATCAGCGACTCACCGAGCGACAGCGGCAAACCGCTCGCATGAAAGAAACGCAAGCGCTGCGTCAACACCAACTGTTCTGGTTGGCGGTCGGCCTGGGGGTTGGGCTGCTCATCGGCCTTGCGTGGTTGCTACTGAAGTAACGGTGAGTCGCCCGTCACGGCCACCTGCTCTGCGCGCAGGCAAGCGACAAACCGACCCTCTTTGGTGCGCACCTGATCACCAAAATCAATGCGCGCCAGCGACCCGGGCGCCAAAGACACCGCCGCGGAGAGCTTTTCGTTGGCCCAGCTATGCAGGCAGTACAACAGATCCGGATTGTGCCCGACGACCAACACCCGGCGCGTTCGATTCGGCTCCAATTGCGCGTTCACGAGCACAGCCAAGTCGTCGGCGTCGGCCCCGGGCGCCAGGCCTCGCTCCTCACACAGTCGACCGCGTCCCACGGCCTTCCAGTAGATCTCCGCGGTCATCCGTGCGCGCTTGGCGGGACTCACAAGACACAAATCGAAATCACAACCCTGTCGCGCCAAATTCTCGGCTGCGCGACGAGCGCTGGCCTGACCGGCCTCGGTGAGCGGACGTTCAAGGTCGTCACCGTGGGGTTCCGCAGCCTCGTGCCGCAGGAGAAATACCTGAACCACCATCCCATACTCCTAACCCCACCCTTGTCGAAGCGCTCGACTTCGGCCAGTCTACCCGATGTTGTGCTACACCTCATCTTGTTCCAACCAGAAATTCCACAAAACACTGGCAACGTCGGTCGCCTGTGCGCCTTCACCCGGTGTCGCCTGCACCTCATCCATCCGTTGGGTTTTACCATCACGGATCGCCATCTGAAGCGCAGCGGCATGGACTACTGGAAGGCGCTCGACCTACATCACCATGACAACTGGGAAGCCTTCCTCAGGAGCGGCGTCGGCCCCAAACGAATCCTCCTGTTCTCCACCCACGGAGAGCAAACGCTGTGGCAGACTCAGTTTGAGGATGAGGATGGCTTGTTGTTTGGGCGCGAGGCCGATGGTTGCCCCGATTGGCTGCACAATGCAGCAACCGTCCAACACACAGTCGCCATCCCGCGTTTCAATGATCTGCTGCGTTCGCTAAACCTGGCGACCGCGGTGGGAATCGCCACCTACGAGGCACTCAGGCAGCTCCATACCCGTGGCCTTGCGGCACCACTGCCCGATACGCCCCCAAGCACCTAGCGCGAGGTTTCGTCGTCAGAAGGCACGAGATCGGCTTCGTCGCGCACCCGCGCCCGTTTCAACGCCTCGGCAAACGATGACCCCTCCCCCGACATCGAGGTGAGCGTCTCGGCGGACATCGGCATCACCCCAGGAGGGGGTGGCGGCGGCGCCAAACCAAAGGTTGCAGCCAGCGTCGCTGCCTCGGCAGTGCGCGGCCCCGTGTCCAACCCGACAATGTCTTCTGCAGGAAGACGGTCTAGCTCCCAACCGGGTGGCGCGGCATCGGCCAGCGACGGGTCCAGGCGTGGTGGCACAAACCCGGCAGGTTCCACACTGGTAGGCACCAACACCGGACGGGTACGTGGCGCCGACACCATCGGACGGGCCGGTTCGACCCGCTCCTCGCGCGGCGATGGCGATAATACGGCGGGGCCGCGTTCAACCGAATGAGCGGCGTGGCGCAGCTCGTCAGCCAACACCGCAAAACCGGCCTGATGCAACTCGTCCACGAACTGCGGCACCGCCACGGGCACAAGTGCCGTCGGCACCGGCGGCAGATTCGAGGTAAACAACAAACGCGGTTGGTAGCCCGCCTCCGACATCGCAATCTCGGCGATCTCGCGTACCCTTACGCCACCGGTCTGCGACGCCACAACAACCAAATCAAGTCCAGCGAGAATCGCAAGCGGCCCTTGGCCGGCGTTGGCCGCGCGCTCATCGGCCGCAAGTTCCAACCGCATCAACAAGCGATCGATGCGTCGGCTCTCGACATGAAGCATGCAGCCTGACACCCCGCGCAACCAGGGCAGAGCCTCCGCCTCGTCTAGCCCCCAAGCCCCCAAGCGCTCCACGCCCAATGCCCGCGCCTCGGCAGAGCTTCTGACCCCCAACCAAGACCCGGTAGGTACCAGACAGGTGGGCGACACCACGACACCGGCCCGCGCGCACTCGGCCAGTGCTGCACCCACCAACTCAGCCCCCACAGCCCAAGGTGCGGCGACCAGAAGATTGCGCCC
>JAKLEG010000275.1 GCA_022703175.1 Myxococcota bacterium
GAAAGAAACGACGCGGCGCTGGACGACGAAAGGCGAACTGAGAGATTGTACATGCGTTACGCAGATGGGTGACCCCGGGGTCAATGCTCGTGAGAACGCGGGGGTCAAAGGTAGTGAGAGCCGGCACTTGGCTGCCCTCAGGTAGTCCGACCACCATCATGCCCGCAAAAACAGTACCGCGATCGTGAGGGAGCGGTGCCTGTCTACGCGTCAGAAAGCGGGAAGCAACTGTTGTTGTTCACCACCCTCTGCCGGCTGCGATGCGGCCTTGGCTGCCCTCAGGTAGTCCGACCACCATCATGCCCGCAAAAACAGTACCGCGATCGTGAGGGAGCGGTGCCTGTCGACGCGTCAGAAAGCGGGAACCAACTGTTGTTGTTCACCACCCTCTGCCGGTTGCGGTGCGGCCTTGGCGGCCTTCAGGTAGTCCGACCACCACCATGCCCGCAAAAACAGTACCGCGACCGTGAGGGAGCGGTGCCTGTCGACGCGACAGGCAAAACGAAAGTCGGACCGCTTGTCGTCGTTAATTAATGCCCCAGTGATACAGCTGCAACGGTCGTTGTGGTTGCATGCGCCATCAACTTGCTGGCACGCGTTTTCCCCCGTACGATTTGGGGGATGAGGTTGTGGGCCCAAATACGCGCGCCATTTCATGCTTTGCGCACCTCGCTGCGGTACCTTGGGCTGTTCATTTGTGTGTTGTGCTTGGTTCCATCAGGCGCCCTTGCCCAAGAAGAAACCGAACCGACTCTACCGAATTTCCTTCGACCCTCCGAGCTTAAGGCCACCCCAGGCCTGATGGCGGCTCCCGCTCCTTTTGAGGACGACGGCACTACGATGCCAATTTTTGCCAAGCCTTCGGAGTTGCCACCGCTTTTGCCGCCACCACCAATGCCCATCTCAGTGCCTTCAGAGCCGGTACCACCACCTGCACCAGATTTTCCGCCACCTGTTGCCGCCGTAGTTCCTGTGCCCGAGGTGCGCCCGGCGACTGCGCCATCTCCGCATTGGTCTCGGCCGGTTTCCGCGCGTGGCTCTGCGCCTTACGTGGTTGGCTCTAGGCACGAGTGGGGACCGAGCGAGCTGTACTCCAAAGATGGGAGTCTTTCGGCCGAGCTGCAAAGCACAGTGAGTGATGCCGCACTTAAGCAGCACCAGGCGTTGGTCTATGCCCGCAGTTTCTATTCTTACGTCAGTGGTGACTACGCCGACTGGAGCGGTGTGGAGTTCTCGGCCGACGCCACTGTGCACAATGAGGTGCAAGCGTCAGCCTTGTTCCATCATGAATTACGTCAGCGAGTTGGGGACTTGGGCCTTGCATCACTGTCATTTCCAATTGTGAATGAACTCGACTCAACGTTGCGCGTAGGGGCGGGTTCCGGTGCGCCGTTCTTGCCTGTGACCCTGCTTTCGGCCGATGTGCATGGTCAGCTCACTCGTGTGCGCCTGTTTCAGTACAGTGTGGGTTTAGGCGCATCTTGGTGGAGTGCTGGCCGACGTGAATTGTTTCTATCGGCGTCTGGAAGCTTGTGGATCGCGGGCGACACGCAGTTGGAGCTGAAGCCTTATCTCTCTTGGTTGGACTCGCGCACCACCTCGGGGCGGGTGAATGTCGGAACCAGTTTTGGCGTGCTGCGTGGCGTGCGCGGTCGGGCCATGGTGGATCTGCGCTTGAATGTGGGCAATGTGCCCAAGTATGTTGAGCGCCCGCTTATTGAGAAGGCGCCCAGCCGGTTGGCCATCGATGGCACTGTTTCGGCACGTTATTGGATCGGCGACAACTATGGTTACACCGCGACTCTTGGCGGTGGTGGCCAGCTAGGCACGTTTGCGCGGGCAGGGGTGGATTGCGCGGTCTTCGTAGAGCTATGAGTTTCACGTTCAGCTTGGTCTCGTTACTGTTCTTGGCACCGACAGAGCCGGACTTCGGGGCGCCCCCATCTGCGGCTGATGCTGCGCCGTCAGCGGACCAAGCATCGTCTCCCGATGTCTACGACTACAAGCTTTCGTTTGGGCCCTATGTGGCTGGGTTCTCTGAAGATTTTGGTTACTGGGCGGGCCTGCATGCGCGCGCCTGGCTGCTGGATGTCACCGGCAAACGGGGTTATTCGGGTTTTGTCGAAGTGGTCGACCTACATTGGCGGGGTTGGGGCGACAAGAATCCCGACCGGCCGGTGGACGCTGTGGATACCGCCTTCTTCTTGGGACGTGCTCTCAAGTACTGGAATCAGAATCTCTATACCTTTCTAACCGTTGGCGGCAGTCTGGGCGATGCCTTGTTTCCTCGCGGCCAGATCGAGGCCGAAGCCGATTGGATTGTGCCTACGTGGCCAGCGTTGGTGCTCTGCTTCGGCGGTGGCGACCGGCGTTACGCCGAGATCAATCGCCCCTATCTGATTGCAGGCGCGTCATACTCATTGGCCAAGGCCGCAGTGATTTATCGCTACTGGTACGACGGTGGCATGGGCCGCAAAACTGCCCATACGCATCTGTTCACGCTTGTCGTGGGTGAACGGCTGGTTGCGTGGGGCCGGCTAGACCTCACCTGGGGCGACGAGGGGCATCCCGGCAGCACAATTCCCACCATCTACGGCGAGCAGGTCAAGGCGAAAGCAGTGGCGGCAAGCCTTGAGAAATGGTTTCGGCCCAACTTCGGCATCATTTTCAAAGCGGAACTTTCGGAAGCAACACTGCCGGGCACGCCTCCCCTCATGCTCCACCGCTACCTAGGTGAAATCCGCCCCTTCGTGACCTTCTAATGCGGCCTCGCTGTGCTTGACCGTCCTTCATGAATCGCCGACCCTTTCTCGATGCGCTGTTACACGTGGTCTTGGGCGTTAATGCTGGCAGGTTGTACTGGCGGCACCATTACGTCGAACGTTGGGGATGGGGCGGCGAGCGATGTGCGTAGCGGTCCCGATGGTCAGGCGTCGGGCGATACGAGGCTTTCAGGGGATCCCAGTTTTCCAGGTGGTGAGCCGCATCCGATGGGTGACTTGGGGCCTGACATCATCGATGCCGTGATTGCGGCGATGCCGGAAAACTCTTGGAAGAGCCTGCCCAACACGCCGATGGCCGCGGTGTGCCCGACCTCGTTGAACCATTACTCATGTGACTACGTCATGGCCGCTTGGGGCGGTGGGGCTTACGACAGCGTGCGCGACCGGCTCATCATTTTTGGCGGCGGTCACGCCGACTCGTTTTACAACAATGTTTTTGCGTTCGATTTGAGCACGAGCCAATGGCTACGACTCACCGAATTGCCTACGCCCCTCGACAACCTGCCCGATGGCACGGCGTTGCCGGCAGCCTTCACCGACATTCGCATTGAGAGCTGCGGCCTGTACCCCAACACGCTGTCGCTCAACATTCCGGCCGAATGGCTCACCCCCACGGGTTATTTGGAGCACGCGCGCTGTGATGAGCCCAGCATTGCGGCGCAGCTCGACCCACAACAACCGCGCAGCGTGCACTCCTACGGCAATATCGCCTACAGCCCCACCACACAGGCGTTTTACAACTTGGGTTCCTCGGCGCTGTTCCAAAGCGGTCAATGCACCGCGGTGCGCATGATGGCCTTCGACTTTGACACCCAGCTATGGAGTCGCAAGGCCGACAACGTGCACATTCAAATCGGTGGCGCCAGTGCCACCGCCGGCAACGGCCACATCTTCTACATCGTCAACGGCGGCTTGTATGAGTACGACCCCAACGCCGACACCTGGACCACGCATGAGAGTGGCGCGGCCGCCGAGTCCTACTATGCTGGCGCCGCTGTTGATACCGTGCGCAACCATCTACTCGTCACCGACGATGGCCAACACCTACAACAATGGGCGTTGGGCACCATCGATCTGCCACTTACATCCATCGCTACCACCGGTTTGAGCGCGCCATTAAATAGTCAGCTAGGCTTTGAGTATGTCACCTCGCTTGACCGCTTTGTGGCTTGGGCCGGCGGCTCTACCGTCTATTTCTTGCATCCCACCACCTTGGCGTGGACCGCCGTCACCACCGGCGGCGACGCTCCCGGAGAGTTCCCGTCCAACGGTGTTTACGGTCGCATTCGCTACAGCCCACGGCACAATGTCTTGGTGCTAGCCCGCAGCACGAGCGAGAACGTGCTGCTCTACAAGCTTCCGGCCACGGCTCCCTGAGAACCATCTAACAGGTTGTTTTATTTTATCTTTTTTCTCGGCAGGTGAGTTTTTGGCAGCGCCTGGAGGCCGGTATCAACTCTCCGGACGCGCCCGGACTATCAGGTCGTACCATCCGGACTATCAGGTCGCACCATCCGGACTATCAGGTCGCACCATCCGGACTATCAGGTCGCACCATCCGGACTATCAGGTCGCACCGCCCGGGCTATCATCTGCGGCCATACGGGATAACGACGTCTCAGGCACTTGAGTTGTCTGAGGCGTCTGGTGAGTGACAGGGGCCCGGTTGGGATCATGAGCCGTGCAAATAGAGCAACACCCGCTCTGGGGTGAGCGGCAACGGCGGCAGGGGCTTGTCTTGACGTACTGCGTATAGGGCATCCACCAGCGCAAAGTAGGCGCCTAGGCCGTGCACAAAAGGCGGCTCGCCCACGGCTTTGGAGTTGGAGACCGCGTAAGGGTTGTTGGAGTTGGCGAGTAGCTCCACGTTGAAATGCGGTGGACAGAACTTCAGGTCGGGGATTTTGTAGGCATTCACTCCCGTGAGCACGCGGCCATCGGGTGCATAGCGGAGCTGTTCGAGGGTGGCCCAACCCATTCCTTGAATCACCGCGCCTTCAATTTGGCCGCGATCAATAGACTCCGAGAGCGAGGTGCCCACGTCGTGCACGATATCCACGGCCTCCATTTTGTAAGTGCCACGCAACACGTCTAGCGACACCTCGGTGAGGGACGTGCCGTAGCTGTAGTAGGCAAACGGCCGGCCGCGCTCGGTGGTCATGTCGTAGTGCAAGTTGGGCGGGGCGTAGAACGCGTGTTCCGAGAGGTCTACGCGCGCCCACTGGGCCGCGTGCGCAAGCTTGGCGAACTCCCACTGCGTGCGTTGATCGCCCAAGTAAACGGCGTCATCTCTGAGGGTCAGCTGGCTCGCCTCGGCCACCTTCAATTGAGCTGCGGCAAAGCAGAGCAGGCGTTCGCGCAGGCGCAGGCAGGCGGTTTGCGTGGCCATGCCGTTCAAATCGGCGCCGGTGCTGGCCGAGGTGGGCGAGGCGTTGGGGATGCGCGAGGTGTTGGTGGTATCGACTCGAACGCGGCTCACTGGCACGCCGAGGGTGTGCGCAGCAATCGCTTGGATCTTGCTATTCACCCCCTGGCCCATCTCCACGGCGCCGGTGCTCACCGCGACGCTGCCATCCACGTAGATGTTTACGAGCGCGCTCGCTTGGTTCAGCGCCGTCTGCGCAAACGAAATGCCAAAACACACCGGCACCACGGCCAAGCCGCGCTTGGTGTCTGCGTGGGTTCGATTGTGCTCGGCCGCCGCCTGGCGCCGCGCCGCGAGATTCACGCGTTGGTCGAGGGTGTCAAAACAGCGCACCGCATTTGTGAGTTCGAGCTTTACGCCGTACGGCAGGCTGTCACCGTCTACCACCAGGTTCTTTTGCTTGAGGAGGGTCGCATCCATGCCCATGACACAGGCTGCGTGGGTCAGTGCTGCTTCAATGGCAAAGGTGCCCTGGGGCACGCCAAAACCGCGGAAGGCATTGTTCGGGGGCAGGTTGGTTCGGCAGCTTTGCGCGGTGGCCCGGACCGCCGGGATTCGATACGAGCCCGACACGTGTAGCAGCGAGCGCCCCAGCACCGCGGGGGAGATATCGGCGCAGGCCCCGGCTTGTTGGTAGAGGTCCACCTCGTAGCCCAAGATGTTGCCGTCTTTGTCTAAGCCCAGCTTGTAGTCGTATTGGTAGGCGTGGCGTTTGCCGGTGGTGGCGATGTCGTCGTTGCGCTCTAGCACTAACTTGACCGGTCGCTTGAGCAAAAACGCCGCCAAGGCGGGCGCCACAATCCACACCGCGGTGGACTCCTTGCCGCCAAAGCCACCTCCCAAGCGGCGTATTTCCAGCTCCACCTTGTGCATTGGGATGCCTAGCACCTCGGCCAAGTGATGCTGAAATGCTCCTGGGGCTTGGGCGCTAGCGATCACCTTCATCGCATCGTGCTCGGAGGGGAGGGCCAACGCGCGTTGGGTCTCAAAGTAAAAGTGCTCTTGCGGGCCGCTCGAAAGCGAACCCGACACCACGTGGGCGGCCTTGGCAAACGCCGCTTGGAGGTCGCCATTTTCGAGGATGCGTTTCTTGCCGTGCAGCAGGCCACGGCGGGCGGCTTCGCGCACGTCGAGCACTGCCGCGCGGGGCTCGATGGTGGCACGCACCAAGCGGGCCGCGAGGTTGGCCTCACGCTGGCTGTGGGCCACCACCAACGCAATCGGTTGGCCGATGTACTCCAGTTGCTCCACGGCCAAAAGCGGCTGGTCTTTAAAGATATGCCCGACCTGGTTGAGGCCCGGCACATCGTGGTGGGTATACACCGCCACCACGCCCGGTGCGGCTTGGGCGGCCGAAAGGTCAAGCGCGCGCAAGCTGCCGCAGGCCACCGGTGAGGTAAACAACGCCGCGTGCAGGCAATCCGCCGGGGTGGGGACATCATCGACAAACTGTGAGGTGCCGCGCACGTGCATGGTCATGTCGGTGTGTTTCACGCGTGCACCTCCACACCTTCGAGCGCGGCGAAGTGACCTAACACCAGTTGGCCTAACAAGAGACGCTTGTAGTTGGCCGAGCCGCGCACGTCGTCAATAGGCGCTACGGCGGCGGTGGCGGCTTGGGCGAGGGCCTGTGCGGTGGCGCGATCCCAGGGTTTGCCACAGAAGCTTTGGAGCGACTCCAAGAACAACGGCACCGGCGCCACGCCGCCAGCCGCAAGTCTAAGCTCCGTGAGGCTACCATCAGGAGCGGTGTTCAGACGCACGGCCGAGTTCACCGCGGCGATATCCAGTTGCACACGATTGGAGACTTTTTCGAAGTGAAAGCGGGCACCAGGCGGCAAGTATGGAATCTGGATCTCCGTCACCAGCTCGCTCGGTTGGAGATCCAACTTTTTGTAGCCTAGGAAGAACTTGGTGAGAGGCAGCGTGCGCTTGATGCCGTCGTTGGTTTGCAACACCAGGCGCGCATCCAACGCCAAGAGCACGATGGTCATATCGCCAATGGGGGAGGCATTGACGATGTTGCCGGTGAGCGTGGCCTTGTTGCGCAGAAGCGTGGAGGAGTGCAGCAGTAGGTCGTTGACCAACGACGGAAAATGTTTGGCTACCTCGGGGGCGCGGCGGAAGTCTTCGAGGGTCACGGCGCCGCCTATGTGCAAGGCCAATGGCTCGGCGTGCAGGTAATTCAAGTCGTGGCGCTGCGACAGGAAGTTCACGGCGCTGTGACGAAGTTGCTCTGGCTTTTGTACGAGCAAGTCGGTGCCGCCGGCGATCAAGGTGGCGTTGGGAGCGGTGCTGGGCGTGGGCTCGGGTAAGTCCGCTAGTTGCTCGGAGATCGCTGCGAAGTAGGCCGGCAGGATGTCGGCCTGGATCAACGCGGCGACGCGTTGTTGTGGCGCGACCTCGGTTTGCGCAAGCGTTTCGCACAGAGCTGCGGCGGCGTTGCGAATGGCCACATAACCGGTGCAGCGGCACAGGTTGCCATCCAAGGCATTTTGGGCTTCTTCGTTGCTGAATGTTTGTGCGGTGAGGCAGAAGCCGGTGAGCGAGAGCACGAAGCCAGGCGTGCAAAAGCCACACTGCGAGGCGCTATGGTCGACAAGC
>JAKLEG010000276.1 GCA_022703175.1 Myxococcota bacterium
TCGGTCTGCCCGGTACCGCCGATGGCGTTGGCAGCACGCAAGGCCGCTTCCTCTTCAGCGGCGTTCATCGTTTGGTGTTGCACCAGGGTCTCGACACCTTCTTTTGTGGCCTGCGCCGCTTCGAGGTTTCTGATACCCACGATTTCCGTGCGTTGGACGTTCTCCGCCGACCGCGCCTGGTCTTCGATGTCAGCAATCTCTTTGCGCGCTTCCTGGTTCGCGAAGGCTTTCATCGTCCACGACCCATACTGACCCGTGCGTAAGAACTTCCCGTACACAAGGCGGTCCGCGTCGGTGAGATTGAGTTTGGCGTTGGCACCGAACTGCTCAGGGAAGAGCTTGGAATAGATGGTGTGGTTCGTTGCCGCCGTGGCGACGGCGTTCATCGAGTTCTGAATCGACTTGTCACGATAGTCTTTCATTGCGAACAAGGCGTTGGGGCCCTGCTCTGCTGCTTTGCCGTTGGCAACCAGCAACTGCGTCTCTTGTTCAAGTTGCTGCATCTCAGGGAATGCCTGGTACAGGCCGGCTTTGGCGTCGCGTTTGAGGTCATCAAGCGAATAGTGGCGCAAAGCATTGTAGAGGTTTGCGGCAAATCGCGCGGTGGCAGCGATTTCGTTGGCGGTCCTAATCATCGCGGTGACCTGTGTGATCACCTCGCCTACGGCAGCTACTTCCTTGATGTTTTCACCCAGGCTCTGACCCAATAGGGTCACCGTCTGTTGAAGGTAGGCGTCGGCCACCGGGTCGGTACTGACGTCACCGACGCCGAACACCGCGAGGGCGGGTGAGCTCCATGTCATCAGCACAACAACAAGAACAGGTGCGAGCGCTGTGGATTGCATGTCTTGGCGCTTCCTTCGTGGTTAGTTCTTTGCCGCTGTTGGCTGGCTGGCCTTGGCCTTCTGGTACGCGAGATATTCAAGCACCTTTGGCAATGGGACGTTGGGATACGCCTTCCGATACTGCAGTTGTTCGGCTCGGTCCTTCGCGTCGGATGTGACGACCTGGTAATCAAATGGGCTCAGGTACAACCGGACCTTCGCCGCCACCGCCTGGGTGCCGCTCTGATTTGTCGGGTCATCGACCGTCGTCTTGAAGAGCAGTTCAGAGAACTTGCCGCGTACCGCTTTGAGACTTGCAAGGGCCTTGGCCTCTGCCTCGTTCAATTGGAAGTCCTCAATGATGGGTCTGATCGCGTTTGCCGCCTCAGAGTGCGACATGAAGACACTCGTGGTGGTGTTGAGACTGACAACCCCACCGATTCCGGAGCGGCGGTATGCATCGTACTCTTGCGTTATGACGCACACACTCGTGCCGTGTGCCCGAGCTGTGGTCAGTAGCTCCTCAAGCGTATCCTTCATTCCGAGGGAGAGCAGATTCGCAGCTTCCTCGAAGAAGATGTACTTGTAGCGGTCTGGCCGGCCGTCAAATGCCGTGTTTCGGATCTGGTTGGTGACCACGAGGGCCACCGCACACCTCACCCGGTCATCAAAATGTCGCATGCCGTAGAGGTCGTAGACAAGGAAGTCGCCCTCTGTGGCTGCTGTCGTCCGATGGTTCAGCAGCTGCCCCTCGGGTCCGCCAAGCATCGTGCGCGTGAGCTTCACCAAGTTCTCGATGCGCTTTCGCTCGTCAGGGTTCTGCCCATCAAGGGATTCCAGCGCCTTGAGGAAATCCGCGTACAGAGGCGCCTCTGGAGATGTCCATCGTTCGTAGACCGTCTGGATAGCCGTTTGAATCCAAGCGGCTGAGAGAGCGGTTTCGGGTCCCTGTCCGTCCTGATGCAACAAGAGCCTGGTTAGTTTCACCAAATACGCCTGCACTTGGGGGCGCAATCGCTTGTCAGGCAAGAGTGCGTCAGCTGGCGTCGGCCACGGATTGATCTTCTCCCCCTCGCCAGAAATGGCAACGTACTTGCCACCAAACACTTCGGCGGCAACTTTGAACGAGCTCTTCGTCGGCCCTGCGTAGTCGATGCCAAGCACGCGACCCTTGGTCGGCCCAGATAGCACGCCGTAGGCGAGCAGCATGTTCACGAAAACCGACTTGCCAGCACCCGATGCCCCCAGAATCAGGAAGTTGTCATTCGGTCGTTTGCGTTGACGCAAGTTCCAACCAAACGGCTGCCTGGTGTCGGCATCTTCAAGTACCAACACGGGCGCAACATCACCACGCGACGCACTGGTGACGGGCAGAAGGTCGCCTGCCACCCGAGCATTGACCAGCCGCCAGCGGTCAAATCCAGGGACCGACATTCCGGGCAGTGTCTTCCAGATCTCGCGGTCATGCGCCCAAGACTCTTCGTAAACCTCAAAATCGAGCTTACCGAGCGCATCCCGAAGCTGCGCGCCATTTCTTTCGACTTCTTCGACCGACTTGGCCCAGATCACCGCCTGCAGGCCGACCTTGATGAGTTTCTCGCCTTGAGCGAGTTCCTTGGCGATGACGCCGTAATCTTCCTCGGCCACATCCGCTGCGGCATCACTCACCTGAGCTTCGCCGCGTTTGGCCATCGAGAAGGCGAACTTTCGCCGCTGCCGGAACACGCGTTGTGCTGATGCTTGTACGGGCGTTTCGAAATGCACGGCGATTCGGAAGTCGAACGGCAGGTCTGATAGGGCTATGCGTCCGTCTCCCGCGCGCGGGCGATCGAAGAGTCCAACTGTCGTTGTGGGTGGCAACTGCTTGGCGGCCAAGACTTGGAAATAGGTGCCATCAATCTGCACATGGTTTTCGTCCCACTTCACGTTGCCCGGCACCAACTGCTCGCGTAGCGACAGATACGGCACGCTGGCCTCGTTGGCCTCTTCCTCTCTGACATCGTCGCGTTCGATTTGGCGCTTGCGGGAACTGTTGGGTGCCAGCCAATCCTGATACAGCGCGATGATCTCGGAGTCGCCGAGTCTGCGCACGCTCAGGTTGGCCCGCTGCAAGGCGGCCTCGACCTGGCGATCGATGGCTGCAAGCCGTTCGAGGCGTTTTTTGTGGGACTCTGGCAGGTCCGCAAACTCGGAGGTCGTGAGACCTTCTCGTGACCCCCACACCAGGTAGGTGCGCCAGTCGCGCAGATTGCGACCGGCCAGGTACTCTGCACGCTTGCCTCGTTGGTAGGCGAGCACATCATCAAGTGTGGCACTGGTGTTCGGTTGTCCGGTCAGCTCGAACAGTCTGCGGTCTGGGAGCCGACCCCGAGCGTAAATTGCTTGAACGGCCACGTTGTCATCGAGGCGTCGCAGGCCCGCGTAGAGGCCATCGGCAACGGTGGCCCAAGTGTCCTCTGTCATTCCGGTGGCGTTGTGACCGAACACCTCGACAACCCGAAACAAGCCGCCGCGTGTGTTGACCACTGCGCCATCGCACACATCCCAGAACGGCAGGAGCTTTGCGGGGTTCATTCGCTCACCTCATATGGGCGCGCACCCGTGTCGGGGTCGAGGGCACGGAAGACGCGACGCTTTTCCAGCCGTCGCACCAGCAGAGGCAAGTAGTCGCGTCGCCCTTCCCAGGCTCGTCGCCCCAGAAGCACAACACCCAGCATCACGGCGCCAGCAACTACGCCCGCGGCTGGCTGTTGCACGATGAGAAATGCGAAGACGGCCACACCCGCAGAAAGAATTAGGTCCTGACGCTGCAAGGACATCGCTCCGTGGGCGGTGTCTTCGATGCAGCGATGGACTTTGTTGGGTGTGACCGGCATCGCCTACTTCGCTCCAAAGAAGCTCATGATTGACGTAGCGCCGAAGGTGATGACGCATCCGATCAACCACTTCTCGGTGCGTTCGCGTGCGTGGGCGTCCCCCTTGGCCCAGATGTAGCCAAGGATTGCCCCAGCGAGGCCCATCAAGATCTGGATGATTTTGACAATCAGCCTTACGAGCTCGCCCACCTTCCCTTCCAAGGCGCCGAGTCCACCACCTTCTTGCGCCCACGCCATATCCGGCGCCATCACCACTGCCAGCGTGATGGCAAGTGTTGCCACGAGTGTCGCGAATTCCTTCAACGTCTGCTTGTTCCAAATCTTTGTCATTGTCCTGTCTCCTTGGCGGCAGCTGTTCGCGGCGCTTGTCTGTGTGGCTAGAGTGCGAGTTTCCACAGTTTTTCCGGGTTCGCGGGATCTGCTGTCTGCACCCAGTAGACGTACCCATTGGCGACGACGACCTGCGAGACCGCCACTGCGGTCGTGCCATCAGCCACCGTTTCCACCACGGCGTTGGGTTGCAGGTGCATGCGGTAGATCGGTGTTGCTTCTGTGTAGTTCGCCGGCGAGCACGTTCTTTCACTCCAGTACGCGTACTCACCGTCGACGAGCAGCACTGCACAGCTACTGCCATGTGTGGACGCCAGGACCTTGTACCCGCACGTGTCGCCTGTGCAATTTGCTGGTATCTGGATGACACCCTCGGCACCTAGACCAACGACGGCAGTTTCTGAGGCAGCGAGGGCTGTCAACGGGGATGCTGTCGTCACCAAGGCTGTTGGGGATGTGTGGTCGGGGTCCAACGCAATCCGCCAAACTTGGCTTGGGTTAGTCGTTGCGACGAAGAGGTCGTTGCTGTTGATGGCAATTGGGTCGAAAGAGGCTATTGAACCTGCCGGAGTCGCTCGGAGCGTAGCATGGGACATCGTGGACATACCCCCGAACGCGTACCTCCGAACTTCGTCGTCACCTGCTGTTCCCCGAGCGGTCGCTGCTGGCCAGTAAAGATAGTGGCCAGCAGAGACTCCCGTGAATGGTGCGCTTGCAAGACCCACCGGCAGGATAGTCGTAACCGCCTCGGTCGTGAGCGAGGCGGATCCAAAGACGTAGCCGAATGGTTCCGCCGCGGAGTCTGTTGAATACAGGAGGCCATACACCGTACCATCGTGAATCGTCCACCCGGGCCCGTAGGGTCCGATATTCACGGTACGAGCTTCGACGATGGACCGGGCAGCGGATTCCACGATAAACATCTGCCCGCCATTTATGATGCCGCCACCGCCAACAGATGCAAACCCTGCCACAAGTTTGCCCTCTGAGTATTTGAGCGTCAGGCCGTGCGCCTGAAGCTCCGCAATCTGCACTGGGAGGCACGTACCGTTTATACAAGCACCACCACCGCAATCGTGATCGACCCGCCCGCAATGCTCCGGCGTCGTCAGAAGGTCGGTTTCACAGCCAGTGCTGCCGTCATTGTCCGTGTCTGCCCAGTTAGTAGCGCACTGCAGTGCACATCCCGATGTGCAGGTTGCATGCTGGGGCCCAGCAGTCGATGGTTCACACGCTTCCCCGGAATCCACCACACCATCACCACAGAATGGAAGCGCGCAATTGGGCCGGCAGGCATTTGGGGAGTCGGCGTTCTGATCACCGTCATCACACTCTTCGTTCGGTCCGACGAAACCATCACCACAAACGGCCGCAAGACAGATGTCGGTGCACGCCGCTTGGGGGCCGTTATTGACGCCCTCGTCGCACTCCTCCGAACCGTCGACGATGTCGTCACCGCAGCGTGGGCTGGTGCAATCGGTCCGGCACGCATCGGGCGTGTCGCTGTTCTGGTCACCGTCATCGCATTGTTCGTGACCATCGACGACACCGTCCCCACACTTGGGCACTGTGCAGTCGGGACGGCATGGGGCATTCGGAGTAAGGCTGTTGTCGGGCCCGGCGTCGCACTCTTCGCCGGCATCCACGGCGCCATTGCCGCAGCTCAAGAGCCGGCACTCTAAGCTACATGAGGCGTTCGGGGCATCGCTGTTGTTTGCGCCCAGGTCGCACTCTTCGCCTTCATTCAGCGTACCATCGCCGCAATTGGGCAACATGCAGTGGAGGCTGCAAATGGCGTCGGCGCTGTTGCTGTTGGCCGCGCCCAGGTCGCATTGCTCGCCGGTGTCTTTGATGCTGTCACCGCAGCGAGGCAGGGTGCAGTCGGTACGACAAATGTCGGCCAGATCTGCGTTACCGGGGCCGTCGTCACAAGCTTCCGTCGCCATCAACAAGCCATCGCCGCAACGCGACAGATGGCAGGTAGTGGTGCAAAGGGCGTCATCGGCATTCAGTGCCCCGGCATCACATTCCTCGCCGTCCTCGATAACGCCGTTGCCGCAGGCACCCGCCGAGCCTTGTTCGCCAGGGCCGGAACCGCCAGAGACGCACGCAGAGCACACGCAGAGCACAACAAGCCAAGGCTTGTGCATGAAAGTCCCCTGTTGTTCAGACCTTACGGTTTGATCGCGCCCATTTCGAGGTCGTCGATCTGGTTGTCGATTCCACCTAGCAACACCGACCCAGGTCCACGACACATATTCCCGGAGCCACCCACGACCGTTCCTCGGTACGCACTGTTGTTGTCTCCGCTCAGTACCGCCGCAATATCCGACGACGCTGAATTCTCGCGACCGTTGACGTAGACGCCGTATGGGATGGGGGCTCCGTCGGGTGGTACTACCGTGTTCTTCCAGCCGGAGATAATGGTGTTGACACAGTTGTGGCTGTGCTCTTCGCCGATGACCAGGCTGTGGGAAGCGAGTTTGACCGAAGTCACGTGCATGTTTCCACAAACGCCTGTGCTTTCTGGACCACATGCGACGCCTTCCTGAGTGCAAGCGGACCCGTCGACGCTGCACGTGCCTTCAATGCGATCGCTGTCCCAGCCGATGAAGATATTTCCTTTGCCGTCTGGAACAATCGATCGGGGATTTGCACTAGGGACACGGCCCTGATGCACTCGCAGATTCGCTTGGGCTATCTCAACATCCCCGTTGGCATCCAGAGCCATGACGGTGCGCAGTTGATCTGCCCACGCAACAGCCTCGCCCGCAGCGGTGAGTGTCTCAGCCTGCGCGGCGAGTTGCGTCTTTGCCGCTGTCAGATCTTCCTCCAACGCCGCAATGCGGCGTTCGAGTTTGTCGGTGTCTGCGCTGGAGCCGTTGTTGCAGGCGCCCAGCAGTACTGCGGTGGCCAAGATGGCGAACGTTTTGGTGGTATTCATGTTGTTATGGCGCCTCTCTCATTGATTGTGTCCAAGTGGTACTGCAACTGTTCGTTCCTGCACGACCTTCGACGACCTGCATTGAAACAGGCGGTTTCACGCCGCTCCCAGAGAGTGCCACCGTCGGCGCTGTGGGCGTAATGGTGAAGTCGATGCCCGCGAGGTATTCGAGAAACTCCAGCCCGGCGACCCTCCAATAGTCTCCTGAGGCGTCCATGCCGCTTTGCGCCAACGCGCCCGCGTCCTTGCGCACCGGGTATCGGGCTGTGCCATCCGGCGCAGTGACTGTCGGCCAGGGGTAGTACCCCTCAGGAGTGTTGGACACACCAAAATCACCCGGGATGTAGTCCGCAAATGTCAGCCCAAGAATGCTGGAGACGTTGCCCTTCACCGTGATGGCGGCTGGCGGCGAAGTCTCGCTACCCTGGAGCAAAGGTGCTTCGAATCTCCACCACGTCGGATAGCCACCGAAGTTCACACGCTCAGCTACGGAGTAGGAACTAACGCTAGTGCGCAGCACCGTGGCCGACGCCACTCTGGCTGGAGTTACTGTGCGGGTCGGGCTAACGGTTGTCGTGGTTACGACAGCATTCTCCCACGGCTTGGTGTAGTAGTTGGCCGTGGCGTTCGTGCAAACCGACGCCGGGTTGATTGCTTGCCAGTAGTAACGCGGCGAGGAGCTGTACGCGCAACCAGACCCTGTCGGAACGTGAGGATCGCCCGAAGTCGTCCCGTAGCGCACCCAATCAGGCGACGATACAGTGGCGCCCGTCGAGTGGTTGGTGTATCGGGATTTCC